>DALYNO010000013.1:0-13276 GCA_031975295.1 Anaerocolumna sp.
TGATTTAATTAATAAGCCTGCGTAACACGTATCTGTCCATTGCCACGCAAAAGAGAAGATAAAAATTGTTATCATCATCGGAATGGATATAGGGCAAATAATCTTAAAATAGGTTTTAAAAATACTGCATCCATCAATATAAGCTGCTTCCTCCAGTTCCTCTGGTACTCCTTTATAAAACTGTCTTAACAAGAATATAAAGATTCCATTCTTAAATCCCATACCTGTAATTGATAAAATAATAAACGCCCAGATTCCACCATTTAAATTGATTAAGTTAATGCTTTCCCCAGTCAATAGCTTTAAAATTCCAAATACATCAAAAAATCTAAATTTTAAATAAAGAGGAACTAATATAATCTGTGGTGGTATTAAAATTGTCATAACGACAAACCCCATACATATTTTGCTAAACTTAGTTTTCAACTTCGCCAAAGCGTAACCCGTACACGCACAAATTATGGTTTGAGGAAGAGCACAAAGCAACGAAAGCCCCAATGTACGTAAAGTTGTTGGCAAATAATTCACTGATTTTATTACCATTTGATACATATCAAGGGTTGCATGCCTTGGAATAAAACTAACAGTTCGATCATACATATCCTCAATACTCATAAAAGAAGATGATATTTTACTTATAAATGGAAATAAAATAATAAACGAAATAATAATGAGTAAGGTATACATAAATAAGTTTGTAAAAAATGATTTTGTCTTACTCTTAATTACCATACTATCTGGCAGTTTAAGTTTATCTCTAATAGGTTTCGTCGTAGCACCCATTTTCTCTTTGTATGAAGTATACTAAACTTACCTCCATACTCTCCTTTCTGCTAATATGTAACATTTAGACAATTGCGGAACTTACAGACTTCATTTATTTTTCATCCAAATCATACAATTTTCGGGTTGAATCTCACCCTAAGGGTGACTTAAAGCCAGAAAACTCGTATCATTTGAATGATAACTCCAAGAAACTAAATAGTTTCGCAAACACCTAAATAAGTAACATCTAACTCCTTTTTGTTGTAAAAGAATAGGTTTCTCCTGCTGTTGTGGCAAATGATATGATATCTTCCTTTATAACTTCCGGTATAATTTGCTTGCTGGTTTTATCATTTAGTAACAAAGCTTCGCTAATCTTACTATATTTAACGACGCACTCATTTCCACTGTTTGAAGTAATGAAAAGTTTACTAACATGACCCTCTACCCATTTGATTCCAACCACGAAATTTCCTCGCGCTTTTAATCCGGTGATTTCTCCTTTTGTCCAATCTCCTGGGAGTGCTGGTAAAGGTACAATCTCATCTCCTTGACTTTGTAACAGCATTTCCGTAATACCTGCCGTAGCTCCATAGTTTCCATCAATTTGAAAAGGTGGATGATTATCAAACAGATTCTTTAATGTAGAAAAAGTAATTTGCTCTTCCAGTAATTTCTTAGCTCTATCTCCATCACCAAGCCTTGCCCACATGTTAATCTTCCAAGCTTTACTCCATCCAGTTCCTCCATCTCCACGTGTTTCTAATGTGGTTCTTGCAGCTTGCAAGTACATGTCATCTTTTTCACTTCTCCCCTTTATCACATAAGTTCCAGGATGTAGTATAAATAGATGATTCTGATGTCTATGTTTATCATAATTTGTAACCTCTAGGGTAGTTTCATCCTTCCACTCTGCCACCTGCCCACTTAGACCAATTGATGGCATATATAGCTTCTTCTGTGCGTTTTTCACTTCTATTACCTCAGGAAGCTCATCCAATCCAAGAATAACGCCAGCCTTTTGTACCATCTCAAACAACTCCCATATAATTGCTTGATCTGAAGTACACCCTAATGAGTAAGCACCATGCTCTGGGGAATAGGAGGGATTGGCTACTAAGGAACCATCTCTATTATCTATCCACAGACTATCTACCCAAAATAGCGCTGCAGTCAGCATAATATGAAATTTATTGTGGAGAAACTCTTTATCACAGTTATAGGTATAGGTCTCCCATATATCCTGGCACATCCATGCAGCTGCTGCAGGGAAATAAAATCCTGTCGTATACTCTCCCGGACTTGTGTTGCCCCATACGTTGTTTTCATGGTGTATACACCAGCCACGGACTTTTGCATTATCCTGTTTACAATAATATTTTGCCTTCGCGACTTCCCCTTTTTTTACAAGACTTTCAATATAATCAATTACTGGTATATGACACTCTGGTAAATTGGTTTGCTCTGCCATCCAATAATTCATTTGAAGATTCACATTGGTATGATAGTCAGCTCCCCATGGCGGCGTAAGTCCTTCTGCCCAAATACCTTGAAGGTTAGCCGGTAATCTAGAATTTTCTCTTGAGCTGGCTATTAGGAGATAACGTCCGTACTGATAAAATAAGACTTCTAAATACCTATCCTCCGTAGTTGTATTCAAAACTTTATAATCCTTTAGTAAGTCATCTGTCTTTTTATCGGGAGCCTCGGTAAGTCCTAAATCTAAACTAACCCGATTAAATAAACGCCCATAATCAACTACATGCTCTTCATACAAAGCGTCATATCCTTTTAATACCGCAGCTTCTACACAATTTCCTACTTTAACCATGGGATCTTCTATAGAAAAATAATGATTTGTAATATCTGAATCCACCTGATAATTGGTACCAGCGCTCATTATCAAAATTGCTGAGGTTGCATTTTCTATGGCTAAAGTTTGATCATCCTTTTTTGTAACCCTGCCTCCCTCTGTCACCACTTGTAACATCTGTGCAAATTTAAGACCATGTTCCATCTGATCAGAGGAAAAGCCCCTCATCATAATTCTTAAGCTTTGTTCTAAGACCCAAATTCTCTTTTGTGGCTGCACAGACTCCATAGAAATATCTCTTGTTATCATACCTGCTTTGCTTGCCGTTAATCTGACTACCAAAACATTGGAAGGGTTGTTTAAGAAGTATTCTCTATGATAAGTAACCTCATCTATTTTATAGCTGAGAGTTACTATGGCTTTGTTTAGATCTAATGTTCTGCCATACGCTGTGTAAGTTGAGCTCTTGCAGTTGGAGGGATTTGTAATCAGTATATTTCCTAAGGTCTGATAGCTGCCAAAATAAGTTTTATCTCCTTTTAATAGATTTAGCTTATTTAGGAACGCCTCTTCTTGTATGAAATCCGTATAGTCCTGGGTAATTATTTCTCCAGACTCATCCATGTATGCCGCCCTATTTTTTGTAAAATCAACAGCCATGTTCTGTAATTGCTCTCTAATCTCTTGTAAAGAATTATGTACTTCTTTTACAGGAAAGCTGTTAGCTCCCGTATTGTATTCTTGATTAGCACCAGGACCGCCAGACCAAATTGTTTCTTCGTTAATCTGTATTTTATCAGAATCAACACCGCCAAAAATCATTGCTCCCAGTATTCCATTTCCCATAGGAAGGGCTTCTGATTCCCAATCAGCTGCTGGCTCATCATATATTAAACTCAAAGGAATTGATACTTCTTCCATCATTTTAGTCAACACTCTTTCTGTTTTTATAATTCCAAATTCCAATTCGTAATAGCTTTGGATATTCCATTATCAATCCTTCTGCTGATAGTAGACATAGCGTTGTACAATAAAGGTAACAACTAAAATGGAAACTGCAATCACTGCAAAATAAAACCATGCCATAGCAGAAGCAATTCCCATACTATTTGCTTTAAAACTCTGCTGCTGAATCTGCTGCATAATGACATTTTGCGGCTTGGTTAAACTATCCACCATAGTATAAATAATATTAACTACAATAATTGGGCTTATCATTGGAAAAGTAATTAACCAGAAGGATTCCCATTTTGATGCTCCATCTATGTCAGAAGCTTCATATACTGATGGTGGTATGGATTGTAAACCTGCAAGAAATATCATCATCTGTACTCCTGCTAAATTTACTATATTAAAAATACTGTCTACAGCAGAGATTATATAGCTTGATAACCCCGGGCTAAAGCTTAGCTGCATTAAATATCTTTTAATTTCCATGGAACTGATTAATCCATTCGCAACTGCGGAAGCTGCATTGGTTTCTGCACCAATATTCCCCCACTGTTGAGTCAGTATCAATGCAAAATTATCTGCCTTATCAACAAATCCTGTTGCTAAAATAACAGGTATAAAAAAGATTGCTCGAAATGCTGTTCTTCCCTTCATCTTCTTATTTAAGATTACTGCCATTAATAAACTATATAAAATAACAAGTGGGATATTGGTTAACATTCCCATTACTGAATTTTTAACATTGTTTATATAATCCGGATCAGTTAAAAATGCAAAAATATAATTCTTCCACCCAACAAAATGAAGTTCAAAACCTTCGGCACCCTTCATTTCAATTTCATTAAAACTAAAGCGAAGAGAATTCATATAGATTCCCAAAAACAATATAAAAAATCCCGCTAAAAATGGTATTAGAAATACCATATAATATCTTCTTTTCCTTCTTTCATAAGATAAATGCTTTTTTGTTCTATTCATATCCACAACTCCATCTCTTCTGGGTGTAATTAAGGTTCAAGTTTTATATAGCTACCTGCTGTAATGACATTCCCATCTATTGTTACATCAGCCTTGGTGTAATTAACAATAAATCTAGTTCCATTGTCATAAACTGTTTGATATATACCTTCATCAATCTTGTCATGTGAAACCATTGCAAGATGTGAAATTCCATCATAAGCATCTGAAAACTTTTTAGAATAATCAATTATTTTCTCACGCCAAGTATCATATCCAATGGAGTAGTTGTATGTATAGACAGTTGATTTCAATTCTCCTATGTTATCATAGGCTATGGTATAGAATAGATTTGAACCATACTCAATACTTTTTAAGAACATAGTATCAATATCACTTGCCAGATTCATTGCTGACCCTGCATATGGAATAAACCCATGTAGAACTAATTGTATAAAAGGGATACTCTCATCTTCTAAGGTATGATTACTATTAGACAGGGGAAGATTAACAATATCTGATGCATATGGGAACATATAGGAATTACCGCCATCTATCATCAAATCTAAATTATCTGTATATAGTCCTGTATTTTTTGTAATCTTTTGCTTTACTTCTTCTCGGTCTAATGCCTTGCTTTTTTTGAATTCTGAATACAGCATGTTGCCATAGTTCCCAATGGATACTCCTGAAAGTTTTAACTTATCAAACTCAGTAAAATAGTTTTTCATATAGGTATCAAAATAGTATGGTGATACTGAATAAAAAGCAAATTGGATATAATCCAGGGATGTGATTTCATTTGGATTCATTATCCACAATTTTTCCTTGGCTAATGTTTGGGCAGCATTTTTTGATTCTGTATAACCGTCATTTGGTACATCATTACGCACAGACATAAAATCCACATCAGGAAATAATTTCATACCATTTCCTTTCATATAGTTTTCTAAATTTATTAGCTGTTTTTTGCCACCAAGGGATTTAACAACATTTACTTCATTAGATACAGAATGATACAACCCTTTATTTTCCCAGCCTCTATATCGCAAGGCGACAGAATCTAGTCCATTTTCTTTTAAGTCTTCTATCATCTGCTTTGCCTGTTTAAATGTAGTTAGAGGAATTGATTTTGTATAAGGAAATCCTAACTTTGTACTCTTCTTCTCAATTGCTCCAAGAGTCTCCATATACACTTTTGCCTTTGCTTCTTCTTCGCTCATCTTAGTTAACTGTTGATGTTCTACCAAATAGTTTTGATAAGACTTGGCCATACCAACATAATTTGCCTCATGATTGGTTAATAATTGATATCGCACTTTATAATTGCCTGTATAAGCCTTATCTGCTGAATATGTAAAAAATCCTTTGATTTTTACTGCATCAGTATAGTTGGTTGTATTCGTCGGATGAAATATGAACTCTGGATAAACGGATTCATAGCCACTAACGATATTTCCACTCTGACTTACGATATTGGCAAGACTATCCGCTTCTTCTATGATTCCAAAAATAGCCTGAAAATTTGTCTGTTTATTACCAAACACAGGAAGGTATGCCTGCTCACTTAAACTATTATAAAAATAAGTTGGGTCATAAGTATAGTCTCTGCCATACACTGTGTTCTTTGTATAAAGAATACTTTTTTGTGCATTTGTATTATAATTAATAATTGCACCTGAGCCATCAGGAATCATCAGATAACCTTCATTTTCTGATTTCCCTGCTCCAAAAAATTCAAGTAGTGTAAATTTTGTTAAAGTATACGCCTCACCATCATAGCCAAGCTTTTCGTTGGGTATATTTACAATTAAGTCTCCATTATCTAATGTAAACTCAACTCTAACTTGAAAAAGTGCTGTAATAGAGTCTTCACTGACATATCCGCTTAATTCTTTATCCTCTGCATAGTCTTCTTTGGTATATTCTGTTTTTAGAATAATTTGTTCCAGCATTTTCTTTTCTCTATCCACAGCACTGGTTCTTAGAATATAAAAATCCTGATCTTTAAGTCCTGGATAGTATGCAAGATAACTTTCTTTTACATTGTTAGAAATTTGTGGATCTTCCAGGGAGACTTTCGTAAAGAAAGCTTTTATCTTCCTTGCATCCTTATCACTTAGCTGAGATAGGACTTTTTCTTCAAAACGATTTGCTTCTGCTGCATCTGGTAGTACGGTTCCATCTTGTAGCCTGCCCATTTGCAGATTAATCGCAACACCACTTGGAATTTTCTCAATAGAAAATTGATTTTTTTTAATACTATCATCATAACTGTTCATTACATACTCTTTGGATGTACTATCTATGTAGCTAAGTCTAAGAATAGACTGCAGCGTGGATTTAATTTCAATAGAAGATTTTGCATCCAAGGAAAAATCATATGGATTAGAAAACCAGGATAATCCTGTTTGTATATCTTGAACGGCTATTTCAGCATAGGTTTCATCAACAAATAAGCGTGTATATTTGTCTTCTGCAACTTTTTTCATGGATTCAAGCCGTTCATTGGCTGATGTAAACTTACCACGCATTACATCTTCTTCTTTTTGCTCCGTTGCTGTTTTCTTAGATTCTAACTCGAGGAGGCTCCTCTTCTTCGTTCCGTCATGTGCAGATTGAACTAGTATGTAGATGAAAACTACAATCACTAGCGATAAAACTGCTATTTTCATCAAAGTCTTAATTAATCGCTTCATATCAATAAACCTGCCTTTCCAAAACCTGCAAACTTTGGGCCGCAGGCACAAATTTGCGTGTGAAAATTTGATTTTCACACCATACCTCCTCCCCTGTATCAAAATCGAAATGCAATCTCTTCATAAATAAGCACAAGAAAATCTATAATTTTTTGACCCAGTGTTACGAATAATAGTGCCAGAAACAACATTGCACCCATTCCCACAATTGAGAATATTACCATACCGGCATTTTTTGAAAAATGATAGTCATGAATGATCATAGATCCAATAAAGATCAGTATTACCATCCAAATATAACCAAGAACAATAAAAAAGCTTAAAAATTCTGCTTCTTCATTCACTAAGAAATTACTTACAACTGTTACTGGAATATGAAACAAAATAACAGGTGTCATGGAATAGCAAGTCATTATATAAATGTCTCGCATACTTCCTTCACCACTAAATAATGTCGTTAGACCCCAACTTGCCAGACACCACAGTAACAATGGTATCATTACATTAATTATAATTTGAAATACATCTATATCAGCAACATCCATATCTCTGAATAAATATGCCGTCCCCATAGCCTTATAAAATAATGCGAATATTACTCCTGCCAAAATTATCGTAGCGGCTCGAACACTTCCCCGCTTTTCTCTTTTTATCTCCCAAAATCCATCAAAAGGATGATAAATAACTCGAAATGCATAAAGCAGTTCATGCTTTAAGGTTTGCTTAAATCCTGCTGCGTATATTTTTTTATTTTGCTTTTTAACCCAACTGGTAAAGAAAAGCCATAGAGCAATGGCAATAGAAGGAATTGCTATTACCAATAAAAAATTATCCTTTACATAAGCAGTTCGAACATATCGATAGGCTTTTGAATACCCTTCTTTATCTTCTGCATACTTAAAATACTCCATTGCCTTTTCATACTCGCCACTGCGCAAATAATTATTACCCATTGCACGATATGCAAGTTCCAGATTCTGATTTCTATTTAATACTTCGCTCCAATACGCTCTGGATAATTCAAAATCTCGATTATTGTCTGCAAGAATTGCATTTTCTAATATTTTTCCATACTCTGTTCTTTTATATTGCACAATAACACCATCTTCTTTATCAAGAACTAGCAGGTCATCTCCAAAATAAGTGAATGCTGATGCCAAGGTCATAACACCATCTTGCATCCCTTTTCCGCCAAAAGCATATAGTAAGTTACCACTAGCATCATAGGTAAAAAGTTTGTTATAGCTATTATCTAACAGTGTATAAATACCATTTGGTTTCATTGCCACATCCACAATACTAGATAGTGAGGTCAAATCGCCACCAGGTGCAAAAATACCATTCCTGGTTAAAACATCCGTTCCGTTTGGATTTAATCTTTTTACAACTGCATTTTTAGAGTCTTTTGAAGTTAAATAGGAATATCTTTCCCATGACTCCAAGGAATTTGATGTGAGCCAAATAAAATTCTTATTGTCAATTGCCATACTATTGTAAGTTCTGGGTATAAACTTCATTGATCTGCTTTTTTGCTCTGCTGACATAAAAAAAGTTTTCACCCAGTCAAGAAAGTTTTTCTTTACGCTCTGCGCTCCAAAATATCCAATAAACTCCCCTTCCAAGGAAAGCTCTAAGACACCTTGATTATCGTTTTTTGACATTACATAAATTCGATTGGCACTGTCAACTACAACACTAAAAGGTTTATAAATATATGTTTCCCCGAGAATTACAGATTGGGGTGCAAGAATTTCACGCACATAATGGAATTCCTGATCAAAAACCACCAACCTGGAATTTTCTGTATCTGCGATGTAAATACTGCCGTCATTCGTAACAAATACACTACTTGGTGAACGTAGTTCGTCTATCCCATTTATGGGTTCATAATCCTTTTCTGGATTCCAAAACTTTGAGAATTCTTTTAATAATACAAAATTTTCATCTAAAACTACCAAACGATTATTACCCGTATCGACTATGTATATATGTTTATTGGAGTCTACAAATATATCTGTTGCATCTGTCAAACTACCAATACCAAGTTGATTACCATCATATTCTTTATTAAATTCAAATGCTGTCGGACTCTCCCTCGCATATTTATCCTTATCATAAGTATAAGTTGTATATGGTGGTCCTTCTGATGCATAGGTAATGAATTCCGGATGCACCCCGCCAAACACCAAAATAAACAAGATAGTAATAATAATTTTTCGCTTTTTGTTGTTTAACATCCTCTCACCTACTCTTTCATACCCGAAGCACCCATTGTTTCAACAATGTTGCTTTGAGTAAGGATAAATACACCTACTGGAACAATCATCATAACCACGGCTGCTGCCCCACCAACGCCTGCTCTTGCAATTCCACCGGCTAATATCTGCGACATAGCATAATTAAAGGTTTTCATAGACTCAGAATGTATATAAGTTGTTCCCCCGATATTCCACAAATCACGAAAGCTAAATATAATTAATGTCAACCAAGCTGGTTTTACCATAGGCATAGCGATATGCCAGAAGGTCTTGCCTTCCCCTGCACCATCAATTCTGGCAGCTTCAAGGATTGAATCATTTAACATTTGTTCCATAAACTGTTTCATTAAGTATAAACCAAGACTTGATCCAAAGGCCGGTAAGATAAGTGACCAATAAGAATCCAATAAATTAAGCCAGGTCATCATCATAAAATTAGGAATTGCTGTAACGGAAGCATTAAAAAGTAAAGTAATAACAATAATATGAAACATTAACTTAGAACCGGGAAATGTGTGTTTTGATAGTGCATAAGCACACATGGATGCCAAAATTACATGACCTGTGGTACCCACTACTGCAACTAAAACAGTGTTAAACAAATATCTTGAAAAGGGAACCACTGAGGTTGATAAAACGCGGAATAATTCACTAAAGTTTTTTGTAGTGGGATTTCTTACAAAAAATCTTGGTGGAAACACCCATAATTCATCTAAGGGTTTTAGTGAAGAAGATATTGTATAAATCATAGGAAGAAGCATAAAAGCTCCTAGAATTCCAAGAATAACATAAATTCCTGCATTTCCTATTTTGGAGCGATTTAACTGCTTTTTCTTTTTATATTTTTTTATCATAGTCACCCTCCGCTATTCTCCAATTTTAGAAATCAGTCTTTTCACTACAAAATTAGTTAGCAGCATCATTCCGAACAAAACAGTTGCTATAGCCGAAGCATATCCCATTTCATATCTCATTCCACCATAATCCTCTAGATGGTTTATGATTGTATGCGTTGCATAATCTGTACTAGGAAAACCAACAAGCCCCGAAACAATGGAACCAATACCAAATGCACCTGCAATACTCATAACTGCACCAAACATCAGCTGCGGTCTCATACTTGGTAGTGTGATAAACCATAACTCTTGAAAACGGTTCTTAACCCCGTCAATAGCACCAGCTTCGTAGTAAGTTCGATCAATTCCCTGTAACCCTGCAATAAAGGATAAAAAGCTAGTTCCCATAGAGGACCATAATACAACCACAATAACAATTGGCATCATATATTTTTTATCTGTAAGCCAACGAATGGGTGCATCAATTAACCCAAATTCAGTTAGCCAGCCATTTATATAACCATAGGCATCACTGCTAAAGAGTACTGTCCAAATTAGCAGTACATTACCAGCAAGACTTGGTGCATAAAATACAACCGTTACAATTGCCCTTAACTTTGGCTTTAAATCATTGATAATCCATGCAATGAGTAAGGCCATTAAATAACTGACAGGTCCTGTAATCGCCGCTAAAAGAAACGTGTTTTTAAGAGCAATAATGAAAATATCGTCTTCTAAAAATAAACGAATATAGTTTTGAACACCAATAAACTGTGGTGCTTCCAGCATATTAAAATTTGTAAAGCTTAAAAAGATTGATATAACCACTGGACAAACAGTAAAAATACAAAAGATAATAAAATAAGGTAAGGAGAATGCATAACAGATTCCATATCTTTTCAAACGGTCCTTTGAGATTTTCTTTCTACTTTTGCTTACCGAGTTCATACTTCTCCTCCTTATTTAATAGTATTAAATTCTGCACTTTTTCTAGCTAATTCAGCATTTAAGGATTCCATATAGGTTTGGAGTACATCTGCTGGATCTTCTTTATCGTTATATACCTTATTAAATGCAAAGGTAACTACACGTGAGGTATAGTAACCACCGGGAACTTCTGGTGTTCCTTTTACATTGACCCATTGTGACATGATATTCTCCATATCCTTGGAAGTCCAAGGAAGCATACGCAGTGCATCCATATTAGCAGTTGGTTGTTTTGCAGATGCATTGATAACACTTTCCATTTCAATACAAAAAGCTGCCTGTGTTTGTGTAGAAGTCCACCAATCCATGAATTCCCAGGCTGACTCAGGGTTCTTTGTATCCTTCATCATCATTACACCAGTACCCGTGGAAGGGATTGCATATTTCATACTGCCATCTTCCAGCCTAGTGCCTGGAACAGATACCATCTCCCAGTTGCCTCTTATTTCTGGTGCAAATAAGGATAACTGGTTATAAACTGTATAATCTGCAATTGCCAATGGCATTTCTCCTGAACGGAAACGATTGACAAAATCATATTCTATTGGCAACTTATAAAGCGTGTAGTACTCTGTTAATTTTGTAAAGGCTAAAACTGCTTCCTTAGCATCTAAATTCGTACGTTCTCCGTTATCCACATAAAGCTCCGCATTATTTTGATACATAAAGGTAAGAAGCATATTCAAATCATGAGGAAGACCAATTGACATATTCTTTTTCTGAAGTTCACCAATGATATTATCCAGGTCCTCCCAAGTTGCAGGTACTTTTAGACCAAGTTCATCAAAAATATCCTTTCTATAGAACAGCATACTAAAGCTCTGCGTTTCCGGCAAAGCATAGGTAGCTCCATTATATTGATATGGGATAATAGCACTATCACTAAACCGTTTCATAATTTCGTCAAATCCCTCAAAGTCAGATAAATCCATCACTGCATTACGAAGGGCAAAATTAATTGGATCTCCAAGCCCGTTGGATAGGGCTACATCAGGTCCAGTTCCTGCTAATACAGAAGGCAGCAATGTTCCTGGATTTACCAATTCAAGATTAACTGTAATGCCGGTTTTCTTTGTAAAATCAGAATTTATTAGTGATCTTAATGTATTTTGCTGATCTCTGCCAGTTGCCATCCATACTGTAATTTCATCCTTTTCTCCAGCACTTTCTTTGGTCATACCCATTTCTGAATAGTCAATAACAAAAGAAGCTAAAAATGTTTTAAACCCAAAAATTGATTTTTCTACCCAGTTTCCTTCTGCCTTTGGCAATTCCTTATTACCAGGTATTAATGCAAAATAATCAATTTCTAATGGTTGTTTCGTTGTTTCAATGACCCAAGCACCAAGTGCTGCAATATTATCTTTAAAGTTCGTGAATTTACCAGCAAGCTCAGAAGGTTCTGTAGCGATACGTCTTACCAGATATTCCATTTTAGTTAACTGTGCAATTCGTTCACCTTTTTCACCTGTTAAGGTTTCAAGTTCTTCTATGATGGCTTTAAGTTCATCCGCCTGAACTAACATATCACTTAATACATCAGGAATAATCTTATCAAAATCATAGTCTCTATATTTATCCGGAGTTGCACCAGTAATCATTAGGATACTACGGTATATACCATTTAATCTGGTGACTGTTTCCTCAACTCTTCTTAGAATTCCGGCTGTATCACCTAGGACAACTTCCATTCCAAGGGTATATTCTCTTCCAGCTTCAAAATAGAACAAATAATCCTCATTACCATCTCCGATGGCATCACATTTCCATTCAGTATCATAAGGAAATCTAATATTTCCTGCCTCTTCAAAGGGTAATTCACCATTGATTGTTAGTTTTCTTGTAACATTCATACCAGAAAATGCACTTTGGCGATATCGTAGGGCTATTTTGTACAGACCAGTCTCAGGAACACTAATATTCCAAGAAACCTTACTTCCAGCATTCTGCCATCTGGTTCCCCCCATACTATTAAGCGGTATACTGTATACCTTCTGTGGCATAGTAAAA
>DALYNO010000013.1:13286-18960 GCA_031975295.1 Anaerocolumna sp.
AGAAGAAGATCGATCACTATTTGGGAAATTTGACTTTTCTGTTTTTTCAAACATGTGCTCCCCTTGTATGTATATAACATCACCCTTCGCTTCTTGATAGCTCCTGTCAGCGTATGTTTTCTTTACATCCTCATAAGTCTTTGTTTCATTCTTTTGATATAAGGTAATATTCTCTATCATTAATGGCTCTTTCACTGCTTCTAATCTTAAGGTGTGTACCCCCTCCTTAAGATAAAACATAAGAGGTGATTCATAATAACCTGACCCATCATGTATATCCGCTGACTGCCATCGTTTCACTTCCAGTTGATTTGGCCTGATATCATTACCATTTAAATCTTTTTCAAACTCTGCTATGCCATCACTCCACAAACGATCAAACTCTATGTATTGTGCTTCATTGTAGGGGATCTCACCATCAATATAAAGTTTGCGTTCTATCTTTGAACCATTTCCACCATAGGTATAATACTTCATATTCATTTGGTACATTGCTGACTCAGGTACTGTAAATTCCCATTCAACAAATCCAGTATCCTCTGTTAATAATGCACTTTCCTTACTTCCTTCAAACCCTTTAAACAACTGCATGTTTTGACTTACTAATTTATAGTCTTTTGCTTGAATTACTGTTTCGGTAGTTGCCTTTGGTACATCTTTATATTCATTCAGATATGCTTCGTAAGAACCTTCACCAATAAACTTACTCCCAGATGTCTGGAGAGTTCCATATCCCTCCTGTAATTTTCCAGCGATAACACCGGACGTTTGGTCCGGTGTTATCAGTAGTTTATACAGGAACAGCAATATAGCGAATACAACCGCAACAACAGTAACCAATACCCTTCTCTTTTTATTTCCTAGCATATGACCCTCCAATATTAATACCGTAAATAAGAAAACCTTGCTATCTACACGCTATACGCGTTTTGACATATGACATATCATATTATGTTTTAATTATACATTATGATATATCATATGTCAATGCCAGTTATGCATTTCTGCTACATATTTTATTAATTTTATTAAAATTATTAACAATTAGTATATTGTCGAAAAAAGGCTGCTATATAAATTAACTATAAATTCATTATATATTGGTGTTTTTTATAAATTATTCTATTTGTTGATATATCAAATTATTAATAAGGTATATCATTTTATGGCATAGCATATACTAATTTAATTGTTTTTATTTCAAATGCACGGAATGTCAGTCTCATTTCTTCTAGTGGTAATTCTTCAATTACATCCTCAAGCATATTCGTTACATAAGCTGCTTTTATTAGTTTAGGAAACTCAAGTATTGTATTTGTATAAGTACCTTCCGCTTCATAAAGCCTAACTATAAATGCATTCTGCTCATCCTCACATGGTTTAATTGTCTCAATGATAATATTTTCCTGATTTACACTTAAGAAAGATTCCTTTTCCTTTTCTCCTCTTGAAACAATTACCGGATAATTAAACTCATAGGCTGGATTAATAACTGTTTTTGCAGAAAATCCTTCCTGATGAGGAGAAAAGGCATACATACACTCATGTATGCCTTTATCTCCATGATAATCAGGCCTGCATCCACCCTTATGCAAAGATAGACGAATAGTAGAGTCCTGTACCGAAACTCCGTATTTGCAATCATTTAGAATCGCAATTCCATATCGGTTTTCTGAAAGATCAGTATACTTATGATTACATACTTTAAAGCGAGCCTTCTCTGCTTTTGTGTTCCTAGATGTACTTCTTCTAAGATAACCAAATTGAATTTCTTGTCTTGCAAAGTCAGTATGAATGGATACATCAAAGGCTGTTTTCAGGAACTTGTGATCATCTTGCCAATCCATTTGTGTCTCAAACCTTGCCTGAATTCTATCTGCATAAAATACCATATCTTGTATTACACTTGATTTCTCACTTAGCTGGTAATGATTACGTATACGGTATTCCACAGCCCCCTCACTTATAACTTCAGAGGATAATAGCGTTGCACTATCCTTAAATTTCAATTCGATATCAGCATCAATATCCCAACTATCCCAATAGTTTGGCATATCTTCTGCGATCAAAAATGTATTTAAAGCATAACCTTCTCCACGCAATTCTCTTTGTTCTTGTAAATCATAAAATGATTCAATAAACATCTTGTCATTAAATGTAATCATTGCCCATGGGGTATGCAGCACATTATCTTTTCGGATAAACAGCGTATTGCTTTTGGGTTCTCCTTCTACCAGATTAACTGCAACGGACGATAAAGCCGGAATATGCAAACCACTTACCGATAGCATAGATTCACCTTTTAGGTTGCTTATTCTTTGCTGTTTGAAATCACCCTCCAGATAATATCCATCCATATCACTTAAATATAAGATATCCCCACGATCAAACCCTAAAGTATTTGTTATCAACTTAGTATTTATCTTTTGTTTATCATTTGTAACAAGCTCATGAATCATGGCTGAAGCTTTATAAATCATATCTGTAGTCTGCTCAATAGATTCCCTATGGGCTCTTGGAATGCAAGTTCCTGGTAAAATATCATGAAATTGATTAACAAGTAACGTTTCCATTAGTGGTGTTATAAGAGTACCGTCTGCTACTGCTCCTTCTTCAACTGCTTTTCGTACAGTTAAATACTCAAGATCATGAAGTTTTTTCTCTCCTAAACGATTATTTCTTTTAATGGTATGTTGATTTGTTAATGTTCCTCTATGGAGTTCTAAATATAACTCACCATTATGAACAGATGGTTTCTCGATGGTTGCCTCTAGTTGTTTCATAAAGTCTCCAACTAATAAATGTTCTGACTTAGGAATCCCCTCTAAGTCCTTTACACGTCGTGCCATTTCAATCATTTCAAACTGCGGTCCACCTCCACCATCTCCAAAACCGTAGGACAACAGTCGCTTATCTGAAACTGTTTTTTCTTTGATGCTGTCGTTGCCTTTCACCACAAAATCCATTAACGTCCCAGCATCCGGCCAGATATGTGTTTTATTTAAATGTGTCAATACTTTTGTCCCATCAATTCCTTTCCAGTAAAAAGTATCGTATGGGAATTCAGTAGTATCATTCCAAGCCATTTTTGTTGTTAAAAAGTAATCAACCTGGCAGCCTTTCATGATTTGAGGAATGGAGGCACTATAACCGAAGGTATCTGGCAGCCAGAATGAATTCGATGTATAATTAAAATATTTTCTTGTAAATCTTTGCCCCCATAAAAATTGTCGCACCATAGATTCGCCAGAGGTAATATTACAATCACATTCAATAAAAACACCGCCATTTGGCTCATATTTACCTTCCGCAACTTTTTTCACAATTCGCTCAAATAGTTCAGGATAATGTTTTCTTATCATTTCACCATGATAAGTTGAACTCTGAATAAAAGTGTATTCAGGATACTGTTCCATTAAACTTAGTTCGTTTGCATACGTTCTTGCACATTTTTTAATAGTCTCCCCTATATGCCACAACCAAGCTGTGTCCATATGTGAATGTCCAATGAGACCTGCAAATGGCACTGTACTGGAATTTCCTTTACACAATTGTTCTTTTAATAAAGGTGCTGCTTTTATTATGGCATCATAAAAAACCTCTTCTGATACATCGTCCGGAGCATAATATATTATTTCATGTACTTTCACTAAAGTTTTAATAACATCCGCACGTCTAAAACTATTTCTATCCATGCAGGATACTAATTGATTTAATGTCTTAAGATCAAAATAAAAATCACAAATCACTTCATCTTTCAGACAAATATCAACGGATTCAAACCCATAGTCAAAACTTTTCATCGGATCTTTCGTCCAAGGATCACAACCAACCACATAATGGCCCGCGTAATATTCTAAAGCAATATTTATGGTTTCATGTTCTTTCGCCACAGGTACAAGCATATCACAATAGTGATTGCCATGTCCCGTTACAACAATTTTCGTACAAAAAGTACCAAATGGAGCCCCATTTACCCAAAGCATAGCCTCATATCCTTCAATCTTAGGATAAATATATAACTTCTTTCCAACCAGTTCATCTTTTACAGGATAGCTGCCCTTAAACCAACAGTAGGAGCTTTCCCCTCCCCAGCGCTGGCCTTTTATACATTCAGTGAAGTTTTCTTCATCAGGTATGTCATCATATGCTTCTTTTGTTGGAAACATCTGCATTGTAACTTCATCTTTTTTGATGAACATACGGGGATTTAAAACTTCTTCAAATTTTCTTAATTTAGATAGCATTCTATCAATTTGTTTTTCACTTAGCATCATTTACACCTCAAAATTATTAATTTATTTATAGCCCACAATATAGTCGACAAAAACATCTAAACTACCCGAATCTTTTGACATACCACCAATAAGACCAAGTTGATATGAACTTAAACTGATGTTTCCTTTTTGGAAGTCTTCTCGTAACATTATTTTATGAGAGCTGCCTACTAATTCTTTATTTGCATTATGTAACCATAGTATATAATTTCTGTTTGTTTCTTTATTTAAATCAAATTCTATCGTTAAAAAATACCATTCCCCAATTTTGTAATCAGCTACTTTATTTCCTTGCACCAGTAATTGATTATCTTTCGTAAACTCATACAACAATTCACTTCCCAGATTTTGTCCATCCCTAATGCCATCCATACTATTAAAAAACTTCCCGTCCCCAATGCTGCTCATTTCATTCATCTTAAGCTTCATTTCCATAGTATACTTCCCACTATGTGCAGCAGAGGAAAGGCTTATCCTTTCGCTCTTTAAGTAAGTTTGGGTTGCAGTTTGGTCAAGGTGCATCACAGCATAAGAATTATTATCTTCATGGATTAATCCAACATAAGCAGCGTCATAAGGTTGCCCCATTTCACTAAAGTTTTCTGTCGGCTGCAATACCTCTATGCCATTCCATTGGCTGGTTGGATACTTTGAAAAACTCTCGGCGAATAAATACTCTCTACCAGGAATATTCTCTCTAGTCTCAGTTGGTATCTGCAATCGATTGTTTTTCATAAACAGTCCATCAAGATGACCATATCCATCTCTGGTAACTAAATTCTTCAAAAACAGCAAGCCTGTAATCCTGATATTTTTCAGTGTTCCCGCTGCCAGGACCAGATCCTTATCATTTCTATAAGAGAAATTGGCCAAATCAGCAAATCCATTTTCCGAAACTACGACCGAAACCTCTGGAACACTGCAAAATCTTGCATTATATACATGGAGTTTCCCGTTTTCTACTTTTATATTGTTCACTGGTCTTGCCCAAGCTGAAACATTATAAAAAACAACATCTAAATCCTGTGTGTCTCTTAAAACAATATGCACAGTCTCATTATCACGATTAAAATCTTCTTTATAACTAACCAACTGGGTATTTACAAATTGCATATCCGATAATTTGTGAATTTCAAAAGCCCTGGAGGAATAGTCCACCCCTTGACCTACACAATAGCCAGATGCACCACGTCCATTCTCTTCCACAAACTTCATACCCACATTCCCATTGTAAGAGAAATTATCAAACAGCAGCTCCTCCTTAACATCTCCTATCTTAAATACCACTAAATTTTCTTGGAGATATTTAAGTATTTTTTTGCTCTCTGCTTCCTTTGTATCTCCTGTTGGTGCGTTATCCCACGTACCAAATTTAGATTCATCACCAGCACTCAAAC
>DALYNO010000014.1:0-3125 GCA_031975295.1 Anaerocolumna sp.
AAAATTATGCATGAATATTATTTACTTGCTGTTCTTTTTATTTCATAATTTTCTACATAAAAATACGTATTTCACCATGAAGACATTATTTTAAAAACTTCTTAATTTTTAAACTTCTATTCTTTAAATTGTCCCATATTTTACCCGATTTAGCATCTAAAGCAAAGTGATCAATTAATAAGAATAGCATATAAATTACAATTACCCAGAAATTTTTACTTTTTAGAAGTAGCTGTTTTTTTTGTTTTTTCATTATGTTACACCTTTCTTTTAGGGTTGGTATTTTTCAATGAAATGTTTATCTAATACAATATCACTGGCTTCTCTGATTCCACTTAGTTGATCTAATTTACTAACACTAATCACTGGAACAGTATCAAAAGGCTGATTTAGTAAAAAAGCAACCGAGATTGAAAATAACGATTTACCAGTTTCAGTATGAATCTGTAGAAAGTCCTCATACATCTCTAGATTCTTTTGATTTAAATATGCCTTTAAAAGTTGATGCTCCATAGACTCTAACACTTCTGTACTGAGAACGCTTCCATCTTTTACAATAGGATGAAAAGAGTGCAACTTCTCAAAGAAACCATAGGCAGTTGATGTATATGGAATAATTGGGATTTTTGTACTTTTATGCCACTCATAGAAGTCTTTGTCCATAAATTCCATAGTAGTATCCTGATTTATATTGTTTCCATGGTTTAAACTTGCTGCACTCCATTGGTTTGATACGGCACTAAATCCCTGAATATTCGTTTTCTTAGCATATAAATTTGCTTGCTTCATTCTTTCTACGGAGAAGTTAGAGGCACCGTAATAACGAATCTTACCTGCTTGTACCAGTTCCTCCATCCAGTCTATTATCTCTCCCATATCTTTATCCGGATCATCCCTATGAAGCCAATACAAATCAATCCTGTCTATGCCAAGGGTATGAAGACTCTCTTCTAAGTCATTCCTAATATCTGCTTTTGTAACTCTTGATACATCTGGAGCACTGAAATCGTAATGTCCTCCTTTTGTTCCTATTATTACTTTGTTATAAGTATTTCTAGATTTTAACCAACTTCCAATAAATTCTTCACTGCAATTCCCTATACCTGGAATCCAACGGCAATATACATTCGCAGTATCTATGAAGTTACCGCCACCCTCTACATAAGAATCCATAACCAAAAAAGTATGCTCTTTATCTAGTTTTGTTCCAAAATTACCCCCGCCTAGGCATATATTACTGATATTTAAGTCTGTATTTGTAAGCGTAAGTTTATTCATATGAATAGCCAGCCCTTTCTAAAAACCTGTAATTTCTAGCTGTTATTTTAGCTTGAACAGCCACATCTATTCCAATTTTTACTACATTGTATCATAAATAAAAGTAAGCTACAATCCTGCATTCAAAGAGATGACTGATTTACATATGATTACAATATGCCAAATCGTAACATATTTTCCTATAATTCCTCTTTTGTAACAATTATTTTGATTACTGAATTACAAATCATATCGAATAATGATGAATTTATTAACTGCAACTATTGTAGAGATTTCAAATGCAAGTGAGAATCTATCGCAAGTTGCACTACAACTTATGGATTTAGTTTTAAAATTTATAGTATAAGTTAATATAACGCTCTTGTTTTATAGCTGAAAAAGCGTAAGATTTCCTTTCATGGAATCTTACGCCCTTTACATCTTATTATTATTTTCTTCCACCTCTTGTCTTAACATCAAAAGCTACAGCTAAAATAAATATGGCACCTTTTACAATATACTGGAAGGAAACATCAACACCCATTAAGTTCATACCATTGGTAAGAGACATAATTACCAATGCACCGATAATTGTATTTGTTACTCTACCAATACCACCATTTACTGATACACCGCCAATATATGAAGAAGCAATGGCATCAAGTTCAAATCCAAGACCGGCTGTTGGTGTTGCAGAAGCTAATCTGGAAGTATAAAGAATACCTGATAAAGCTGCTAACATACTCATAGAAGCAAAAGCAAAGAACGTAATCTTCTTAACATTTATACCAGATAATTCAGCAGCTTCTGCATTACCACCAATACCATAGATATATCGGCCTAAACGGGTTTTATTTAACATAAAGTTATAAATGAATAGTACAATACCAACAATGATTGCAGTCCAAGGAATACCATTGTAACCAGCCAGAACTAATATAATAGCTATAATAACCACGGATACCAATATTAACTGGGCAATAAAAATTGGTTTAGAACTAACTTTAAAATTATATTTTAACATGTTATTTCTTGATTTAATTAAATTATACGTAACTAAAACGATAGCTACAATACCAATTAGCAAAGTAAAGGAATGTAGATTTTCCGTAACAGGTAATAAATCTGGAATAAATCCATTAGAGATATCTTTAAAACCCTTATCATTAACTATAATTGTACCAGTACCCTTTGTTACTAAGGATAATAAACCACGGAATATGAACATACCCGCTAAAGTTGTTACAAATGCCGGAACTCCTATTTTAGCCACCAAAAAACCTTGATAAAGACCAACTAAAATACCAAGCAGTAAAATAATTGGTATTACTACAATTGCAGGCAAACCAGATTTCATAAGTATGGCTGCTACTGCACCAAGAAATCCTGCTACATAACCTACAGATAAATCTATATGCTTAATAATAAGAATGATAGTCATACCAATTGCAAGTATTGCTACATATCCTGTCTGATTAATTAAATCTGTTAAGTTTCTTGAGGATAAGAATAATCCGCCTGTTTGAATTCCAAAAAATATAAAGATAACCACCAAGGCTATATACATGGCGTAATCTCTCATGTTACTCTTTAACAATGAAACAATTTCACTTCCCATGCCATCACCGTTTCTTTGTCCGCTCATATCATTTCCTCCTAAATTCTTGTGGCCATAGCCATAACGTTTTGTTCTGTTGCTTCTTCTGCAGAAATTTCTCCGGTAATTTTGCCACCAGACATAACGTATATACGGTCGCTCATTCCCAGTACTTCCAAAAGCTCAGAAGATATCATAATGATACTCATTCCTTCTTCTACCAGGCGATTCATCAGTGAGTAGATTTCAAATTTTGCACCTACATCAATAC
>DALYNO010000014.1:3135-18808 GCA_031975295.1 Anaerocolumna sp.
ATCAATACCTCTGGTTGGTTCATCAAGTATAAGAACTTTAGGTCCAACAAAGAGCCATTTAGCCAGTGAAACTTTTTGTTGATTACCACCACTTAGGTTTCCTACTAATTGTTTAATGGAAGGAGCTTTAATACCTATGGACTTTTTAAACTCATTTGCAACTTTAACTTCTTCATTTTCATTAATTACAATACCTTCTGTGAGCTTTGGAAGATTAGAAATCGTCGTATTATATTTAATATCTTGTATTAATACCAGACCATTTCCTTTTCTATCCTCAGTTACATAGGCAATACCAGCATCCATGGCCTCTTTGGGATGGTTTAATCTTTTATTTACACCATCAACCATAATTTCACCTGAAGTTATTTTATATTTAGGTGTATTACCAAAAATACTAAGTGCAAACTCTGTTCTACCAGCTCCCATTAATCCGGCAATACCAATGATTTCACCTTTTCTGACATTTATGTTAACATCATGGAGAATTTCACGTTCGAGAATTGGATCAAATACTGTCCAGTTATTAACTTGCAGACATACATCTCCAAAATCAACTTTGTCTCTCTTAGGATATATATTTTCAATTTCTCTGCCAACCATGTGCTTAATAATTTCCTGCTCTGTAATCTCCTGCTCTTTTGCATCCATGGAGCAAATTGTAGAACCGTCTCTGAGAACAGTAACTGTATCTGCAATAGAAACAATTTCTTTAAGCTTATGTGAAATCATAATACTGGTAACCCCTTGATTCTTTAATTCTCTTAATAAATCCAAAAGGTTAGCACTATCATCTTCATTTAGGGCAGCTGTTGGCTCATCTAATATTAATAATTTAACATCCTTGCTAAGTGCTTTTGCTATCTCAACTAATTGTCTGTTACCTACACCCAGATCCTTAATTTTAACGGATGGACTGATATTTAGTTTTACTTTTCTAAGCATTTCGCTTGCTTGTACAATTGTCTGATTCCAATTAATGACCTTACCATCCATAATTTCGTGTCCAAAATAAATATTCTCATATACACTGAGTTCTGGAATCAGGGCAAGCTCTTGATAAATAATTGCGATACCTGCAGCTTCACTATCTGCAATATGTTTAAACTGTTGTTCTGTTCCGTTATATATGATATTTCCTCCGTAGGTTCCATACGGATATACACCGGATAAAACTTTCATCAGTGTTGACTTACCTGCACCATTCTCCCCTACAAGGCAATGTATTTCCCCGCGTTTCACTTTAAAATTTACATTACTTAAAGCTTTTACTCCAGGAAATTCTTTTATGATATTTTGCATTTCCAATATATTGTCACTCATTTTGTACCTCCTGCTTCCAAAATCTTGCCAATTCGGGTGCTAGCACAAATTGGCATGTGAAAAATGAAATTTTTCACATTAGCCTCCTTACACTTTAACTTAATAACTGGTGTAAATGCATCAACAGATATCATTCACATGAAACCGGCTTAAAAATAATGCTTATTACTTTTAAGCCGGTCAGGGTATTAACAGAACTAATTTATTATTCTAAACCTGTAAAATCAGATGCTTTATAGTATTCAGAATCAACTAATGCTTTTTTAACATTTTCCTTAGTTACTACAACTACAGGAGTTTGTTTTGAATTAACTTCAATTTTGCCGTTATCATAAGTTGAATCTCCTTTAAGAGCATTGCCTTCAATAACAGTAATTGCTGAATTTATAGCATCAGTTGCCAATGTACGTGTATCTTTAAACACTGTCATAGACTGTTTTCCATCGATAATATATTGAACAGAAGCTTGTTCTGCATCTTGACCAGTTACAAAGTATTTACTTACATCAGTATCAGCTGCAAATACGTCAGCGATAGAACGAGCTGTACCATCGTTAGGAGCTAAAACATAGCAAGTTCCTTTATCAGCTGCTGTAGCACTTGTTAAATGAGCTTCTGCTTTGGATTTAGCTTCATTGAAATCCCAGTTAGTTGTAACCTGTCCAATGATAGCTGACATTTGTTCTTGTGTTAAAGTTGCTTGATCTTGTAATGCAACTGCTTCTGAGGAATTCTTGATTACAAATGTACCATCAGCAATTTTAGGTTGTAATACACTCCAAGCACCTTCAAAGAATAGGAATGCATTTGCATCTGTTGCTGCACCAGCATACAGGTATAAAGGATTTCCTGTTCCAGTTGCATTATCAACAAGGTATTGTCCCTGTGCAGCTCCAACGGATACGCTGTCAAAAGTTACATAATAATCAACTGCATCTGTATCTTTAATTAATCTGTCATATGCGATAACTGTTACGCCAGCAGCTTTAGCAGCTTCAGCACTTGCAGCAGCTGCTGCACCATCATGTGCGCAGATAATAAGTACTTTGATGCCTTTAGCGATTAAAGTTTCAACATTAGTTTTTTCATTAGCTGAAGAACCTTGGCTAAATAAAACTTCTACAGAATATTTTGTATCTTTAATAAGAGATTTAAATTTTGCTTCATCTTGTAACCATCTTGGTTCATCTTTCGTTGGTAATACAATACCAATATCTACTTTACCTTTAGATCCTGTTCCCCCATTGCTGCAGCCTACCATGGATAGTACCATTACTGCACATAATAACAAAGCTATAATTTTTTTCATAACTTTTTTCCGCCCTTCTCTAAAATATTTTTTAGGTTTTGTTACACTCTTATGGTACTATATACAAAATATAAAAACAATGAAGCTGGTTGTTGTGTAATATTACTATATTGCTCTTTTATTTTTCATTTTTCATAAACAGTAAAATATTGCTCTCATTTTTTGACAAAGGCGCAATATTTTACATTCCCTTCATAAAAACTTATCCCTTTATAAAAACTGGCCGCAACTAAATATAAGTTCATACGATTGAACTTAACCTTAAACTATAAATAAAAGGATCAAATCAATATGTATGACAATTTGCATACATAATAATTTGATCCTCTCATTTGTATCTAAATTATGATCATGGAACCAGAAATATAGAGTTGTTGTGACCCTACTCAAACCCTTATTAATTCTTCGTTTGGTAAACATCATCATAAAGATGAAAACCATCTTTGATTACTGTTTCATCGATATTGTCTTTCCTTACTGCTTCCACCCCTATGTAGATGTAAGGAACCTCATAAGCACCATTATTAATGGTACCATCACCAGTAATTTCTTTTTTATTTACCAAATCCACACATACTTCAACGGTTTTTTCAACCAGATTTTTAATTGGTTTATAAACGGTTAGAGCTTGCTTTCCTGTCACAATTCTTTGACATGCAACTAAATCCGCATCCTGTCCAACAACTTTAACCTGTTCTGCAATTTGTGATTCTGACAAAGCATCAATTGCCCCCCAAGCCAAAGAATCATTACCACTAATCACAGCCTTTAGATCTTTTTTATGCGTCGCTAATTGCTCTCTCATAAAATCATAGGCACTTTCTCGAATCCACCCATCCACCCATGTTTGGGCTAGTATATTGATTTTACCCTTTTCAATATAAGGATTTAGAATACTCATGGCACCTTCATAAAGCATTTCAGAATTACTATCATTTTCGGAGCCGCCAATTATCATATATCCTCCTTCCGGAACAACTTCTGTAAGATAAGAGGCCATAATAACCCCTACTTCATAGTTGTCAAAAGAAATATATACGTCAACGTCACTGTCATGTACTAATCTGTCATAGGATATAACAGGTACATTTCTGTCTTTGGCAGCTTTTACGCATTTTGCTTCGTTATTACTGTCATTAGGTGCAATTACCAATACATCTATTCCTTGATCAAGCATTTCAACTACTTGCCTATACTGAAGATCTGAGTCTTTGTTGGCATTATTTACAATTACTTCTATGCCCTCCTGACTTGCTTTGGAAATAAATATATCCCTATCTCTGATCCATCTGTCCTCCATTAAGGTGCCTAGAGAAAAACCTACTACAATCTTTTTAGGCTCTGCAGGTTTTACCTCTCTTTTTTCTTCCCCCTTGCATCCGGTTAACCAAAAGATGCAACTTAATACTAATACCAGTCTTGCTACATTTTTACCTGACAGTTTTAACCGTCCCATAAATCTCCTCCTTATGACCCAAACATTTTTTTATATTCACTGGCAGTTACTCCGGTTACTTTTTTAAAAATTTTAGAAAAATAATTTGGTTCCATATATCCTACCATATAGCAGACATCTTTGACAGAATACTCCTCCTTTCGCAGCAATTCTTTTGCCTTCTCCATTCTTACATTTACAATTTTATCACTAAAATTTATGCCTGATTCTTCTTTATAAAATCTACTAAAATAATAAGGACTTAAATTTACTTCTCTTGCGACTTCTTCCAAGGGAAGATCCTTATTATAATTTTCTTCAATATATTTATTGGCTTTTTCAATAATTGAATTCACTTTATTTTGTCTTCCGGAAGCTATTTGATCCAGTGCTTCTTGGATAAATTGTTTACATATCTGATAGAGTGTGCCTTTATCTTCTGCATTAATAATTTTTTTTAATACCTCATAGTAATCCCCAATTATATTTTCCCATCTGGTACCAAATCCCATAACCAGCCCTATCATACGATTTTTAACTGAGGGAAAAGACATATTAACATCGTCAGACATACGATTATAAATACTTTCAAAAGCAATCTGTACCTGGGTTTCATCTTTTTCAACTACACGTGTATAGATTTCTTCCTCTATTTGCCTTTCATAATCACTCTCTGTATATTCCACTTTCTCTAAAATATCATCTACATGGAGCAATTGATTAATCCCCCCCTCTTCTTTATCACCAGTTAGGATAGAAAGAGCATATAAAGCCTCTTGATAAGATTTCTTAGCATCTGATATATTTGTATGATGTCTGCCAATTCCAATATAGATATCTGGATATATCTTGCTGGCTCTATCCAGTATTCTTTGCGCAGTCAGTACAGAATTAGCTTTTTGTTCAAAATTATCTGCTAGATTATCATCAAAGACATAAACAATAATACGATTTAGCATGATTGGACCAACAATAGCATTGGCATAAGCTTTGATAATCTTTTTGTACTCTCCATACATTTTTTCCCCTTGGACACCTGCACCTATTTTATTCTCTATTTTTCGTTGATGTTTTTGTCCAAATTCCAAGGCCATAACATAACCATCAGGCTTTGGAGAGCCAAAGAGTTCACAATAATTTTGCAGTTCCAGAGAATTATCTCCATATAAACATAAGGAATTCATAAAACCAGTTTCGAGAATGGGTAGAATCATTTCCATTCTTTCTTGCTGTTCCAGGTTTTTTTGCATACTAATACGTTTGGTACGTATATTATCAATGGTTTTAGAAAGAGTTTGAGAGAATTTAACTTCTTTAACGGGCTTAAGTAAATATTCATCAACTCCAAGAGCAACTGCTTCAACTGCATAATCAAAGTAATCAAATGCAGAAATAACTATAAAACTAACACCGGGATTGACTTCCCTGATTTGTTTCATTGCTTCCAGTCCGTTAATTCCAGGCATATTTATATCCATTATGATAATATCTGGATGTAAATGATAAGCCTTTTCTATGGCATCTTTCCCTGACCTGGAACTTCCTACAATTTCTATTTCATTAAAATTCTTCTTTATCATGTATACTACTGATTCAACCGCTATGGGTTCATCATCAACTATTAGCACTCTAAACATCTGCGTTTATTCCTGTCTCTTTATTAGATTTTAAAGGAAGAGATAAAATGACTTTCGTTAATCCCTTTTCACTTACTATATCCATAACATCTCTTTCTTCATAAAATAGACGAAGCCTATTCAGAACATTATCCATTCCAATACCGGTTGTATGCCCTTTTTTGGAGGGAGTCTTTTTTTCTTTCCATTTACGGTTTAGAATTAGATCAATTGCTTCCTTGGGAAATTCATCTCCAGTATTTGATATTATGATAAACATCCGGTCTTCTTCTTTTTTTATATTAAGTTCTATGATTCCACCATCTTCTTGTTTACTAATACCGTGAATATAGGCATTTTCCATTAATGGTTGAAGTGTCATACGAGGTAGTATAAACTCCCTTATATCGGTGTCTGTGGGTACCTCATAACGAAAATCTATAATGTCACCAAATCTGGTAGTTAGTAGACTCATATATGCCAGTACATTGTCGTATTCTTCCTGTAAAGTTGCATTATAATCAAGACCTTTTAGATTATAACGAAATATATCAGCAAAATTTTCAAGATAATCGCAGGTTACAGAATCACCCTGAAGCATAGCTACCTTAGCTCCAATGTTAATGGAGTTAAAAATAAAATGAGGATTCACCTGAGATTGTAGTGCTAGTAATTCTGCTTCGTGGAGCGCATTTTTCATCTTAAGGTTATCAAATTTTTCCTCAATCAGA
Organism: Anaerocolumna sp.; assembly: GCA_031975295.1. Lineage (GTDB taxonomy): Bacteria > Bacillota > Clostridia > Lachnospirales > Lachnospiraceae > Anaerocolumna. Next base: position 9,550 of record DALYNO010000014.1, read on the forward strand.
ACTCTTTCCAGCCTCTGCTTTTCTTTTAATTCATCCACATACTCTTTAATACTCTTTGTCATACTTCTAAAGGTCTGGTAGAGCAGTCTTATCTCACTGCTGGTACCATCTTCTAATATATCCACATCAAAGTTACCATCCCGAACTTCTTTTGCATAGGAAGCTAACTTCGTGATAGGCTTGGTTATTTCTATACTAAATATAATAATAATTGTTGAAATTAAAAGTATGGCAATTCCAAACATGGTGTAGTTAATGAAACTGGTACGATCCACCTCTTTTTGAATCTCTATATATTTTCCTGCACTTTCACTTAAATCTGTACTGATGATTTCCTGAATATAACTGCCGATATAATGATATTCTTTCACTGCCTGCTGATAACCAGCCCTATACTCGCTGATTTTTTTATTTCTTTTATCCACAATCGTTTCGTCTAGTATTTTTAAATAATGGTCAATCATACCGGTTAAGTTCTTTATTTTGATACCTCTATCCGTATTACCTTCATCTGCTCTTAGAATGGAGTTATTATAGCTTATTGAATTACTATGATCATAAAATGACTGGAGACTATCAGAACTTCTGGTGGATAAATAAACTTCTAATACATTTTGAATCTGGTCCAATTCATCATATAGTGCAGTTAGTTCCTGGCTTTTATTTAATAGATCTGTCATATCTCTCATAAGAACTCTTGAGGACGTATAATTATATAAACCAACCAACACCGTAATAGCCGTAGCCAGTAAAAAGAAACCCATTAGTTTTGTACGATAAGTAATCCCCTTCTTTTTCCTCATGTGCTAAACCACCTATTTTCCATCAATTAGTATGCTGTACTCATCAATATTCTCAGAATTTATTGTATATAATTCAGTACTTTTATAGTCACTGATTTGTTCACCCTCCAACTGTTTTACTAACTGCATTACAGTATAGTAACCAATCTCATAAGCATTGGGTGAGACTGTTCCATAAATAACACCACGTTCTATATAATCAAGAGTCTGGGGCATTATACCATACCCTACAATTCTTATGTCACCTACTTTATTATTATCAACTAAAACTTGTGCAACACCAGGGGTACTTCTTTCATCCAGGCAAATAATCATATCTACATCATCCATTTCCTCAACTATTGTAGAGGCAACTTTTTCAGTTTCAAAAGTGTCTTGTTTGACGGTATAGATATTTTTAAGATTCATGGTACTATATTTTGAAAAAGATTCTAAAATTCCCTGAATAATTAGATTTTTATAAAGTACATCTCCTTCTTCACCTGGGTCATTAATAATAACAGCAACATTTGACTTACCACCTGTTGCTTCAACTGCCATGTTGCCGGCCATTGCTCCAATAGAGTAACTGCTGGAGCCAATAAGAGGCACATTGGCAATATTAAAGCTGTAATTTTCATATACAGCCATAGGGATTCCTTGTGTTTTGGCTACTTCGATGATTTCCTGTGTTTGATAGGAGTCTGCTGGTTTAAGTGCAATACCATCTACTCTTGCATAAATTCCTTTTTCTACTGCTTCTGCAATGGCTTTGGCATCATTTTGGGGTGCAGTTACAAATTCTACATAAACATTAGATTCTTCCCCTGCCTCTTTAGCCCCTTCTTTAAAGATTGTCCAAAAGTATTCGTCAGTATTTTGAATAATTAATTGCACATGTTTATTGGAATTAATATTACTTTGAGGTACTTCTTTGGCATTATCGGTATGAACCATTAACTGGCCAAACATAATAAGCAGAAATAAAAGCATTCCAAAAAGCATTCCAAAAATCCATCTGGTCATATAGTACCTCCCATGTAATATTGAAATATAATTATTATGATATCACATAACTACTTTTCAATCCTGGGATTAAAATCTAGTGTATCAGCACAAAATACACCCTCCCATTTCTGTAGCAGCTTATGAATAAAAGGTTTAATGCTTTCAATTGTACATTGGCTAAGTGTTACAGCAAAAATAGTCTTAATACCTCGCGCATGAACGAAAGCAATATCCTCTTCATCTTGAAAACCATATCTTTGTGGCTCAAAATCAATGCTACTTTTGTCTGAAAGGACAATTTCAAGTATGTTTAATTCTTCCCAAAGTTCAATTTCTCCAAAATTTGATTCTTTAGCCAGTTCCGCAATCATAGATGCCTTTATTTCTATTGGCGTCATATAAAACCACTCATTTTGTACAGTTTTTTCTGTATTCTTTTGGCTATTTTTCTTAGTTGCATTCTTGTTTTTTATATCAATTGTACCTTTCTTAGTAACCTTCAACAATGTATCCTCCGTTTAACTTTCAGTTTTTAATTATTTTTTCAATTTTATTATACTACATTTCATAAAAAAGAAAAGGAATTCTTTCAATAGATACTTCTTAATTCCTTGCAATCATAATAGGGAACTTGTGTCAGCCAACCCCCTGTAATATCAAAAGTTGTATTTATTACTAAGCCTATTGAGAAAATAGTATCATTTGTGTTATACTGATAGGCGATGTAAAAGTATTTGGCTTATAAAATTAGTATCATAAAAAGGCAGAAACCTATACAACAAACTAATATTTTTATGATACAAAAACGGAGGTAGCATGGATGTACTATAAACAGTATGGTAATACCGATATGAAAGTATCTGCAATCGGCATGGGATGTATGCGATATGATGATGAAGATGTAAAAGCAGGGAATTTAGAAAAATGTGCAGAAATAGCACTCTACGCACATGAAAAAGGAATAAATTATTTTGATACTGCACCTTTTTACTGCGCAGATAAAAGTGAAATCATTACAGGAATGGCACTGAGTCAATTGCCAAGAGACAGTTATTATATTTCTTCTAAAACAAATATGGGTACTGTAGGTGGCAAGGGTACAAAAGATGACTTTCGCAAAAGATTAGAGACAACTTTAACCAGACTTAAAGTGGATTATTTGGATTTTTATCACTTATGGTGTATCTTAAACTTAGATTCCTTTGAAAAACAATGTGATTCCTTATACGGTTTTTTTGAAGAAGCAAAAAGAGAGGGTTTAATTAAAAATATTGTATTCTCTTCCCATATGCAGGGTAATGAATTAGAGGATGCTGTCAAGTCAGACCTTTTTAAAGGTATGTTAATTGGTTATAATGCTCTTAACTACAGATTCCGTCAAACTGGTATTGAAGCAGCTCACAATAAAGGAATGGGTGTAGTGGTAATGAATCCATTAGGTGGCGGTTTAATACCTAATAATCCCAAAACTTTCGAATATTTAACGGAAGGAACTGACCTAACAGTACCACAAGCTGCTCTTAACTTTGTAGCTTCCCATAAGGAAATCACTATAACTTTAGCAGGTTGTACAACAAAAGCACATATTGATGATGCCTGTCAGGCAGTAGCTAATCTAAATGAAAGACCTGCAAAGGAAATTTACAATGAATTTGAAACAAAAGGTGTGGCCTTAAATAATTTATGTACTGGTTGTGGTTATTGTAAACACTGTCCAAAAAATATTGACATCCCTAAATTTATGGATGCTTACAATGAGAACATACTTGGCAATAATATGAACGATCGATTAAAATACCATTGGCACATACCTGCATCTGAAGCTGCAGAATGTATAAGTTGTGGTAAATGTGAAAGATTGTGTACCCAGCATTTACCTATTATTGATCGATTAAAGGAAATTGCTACTACTTGTGCATAAGATTTGATTGATAGGAGTTGACTGATTGGTTTTATAAATAACCTGATCAAATCAAATTATTAGTCTTGGATTCTGCTTTAGATGCCCCATATTTTTGATTCTATGGGGCATTTCGGTAGGGTTATATCTGAAATCAGGCTGATTTTAATTAGAAAAATTGATTACAATGATGAAAGATTAATTTGCTCTTCTATTAAGTGATCTAAGATTGTCCAATCACCTAGTTGATGTATCTCATTGTATATTTGATCCCCAGGTGGATATACATGACAGATTTCTTCATGTGAAACTGTTCCAACAAATAATTTATCTTCTATAAAAAAGCATAAATCCTCAGGTAATTTTGAGACCTCACCAAGTTTATTATTCATTTGCTCTTTTAAAAACAGATTATTAAAATGTTTTTTTATTATTTCTTTCGCTTCCATATCTACTTTGTAAAGAAAAACGTGTATCAGATATCCTTTGGGTACATAATAACAATGCCAGTGATGGGTTTTAATTCTCTTAATTAAAAATGGAGTAAGTTCTTCAAGAAATAATATATGTTCCTGAGATTTTGCATATTTTGTATATCCATTTTGTGTAAATGTAAAATAAGAAGAATACTTAAAACATATGTCTAGAAAGGAATTGAATTCAATTTCTTTGATATTTGCATTTAGTTTTAGCATTATCATAACCTCAGTCAAGTGCTCATTCTATCTTAAATGGTAATACCATTTAAGATCAGGATATTTCTTGCAGTTTCTAGTGAGTCAACTCCTGTTTTATTTTTGATAGGAGCAAATTCTTTCTCTCGTATGACCTCATAGGCAAGGCAGCTGTTCATACTTTTGATCATATCAAGAACTAGTGTTTCGAATTTATATCCATTGGGCTCAGTAGGGATGATATAATTGCCATCTTCCCTGATATGTGGAATCTTTTTCTTAACAATATAAACTGGTAAGTTGTCATCTAAGGTATTTAGCAAGCTTTCAACGGAAAAAATATAATTAAGTATAACACCGTAGTTATATAATAATTTTCCAGCATCATCTTTTGTGTTGATCATTTCCTCCGTCATATCAAAATATTCCACTATGGAGGGTTTACCATCTTCCTGGCATAATACACCAACACGTTCTAATGGTGTGGCTTTCGCTACGACTTTTGCACCACAGTCACAATCAGACAAAAGGATTGCACCTAAAAATGAAGGATCTGCAATAGATTGCATAACATTATCGATAGAAAATACATTAAGCCATTCTATGCCTCTATCTCTTACGTTTTGTAGTAGTCCAGCCTTATCCATAGACTTAAACCAACCGCCATTACCATTGGGAGATAAAGATAGTTTGCCTTTCTCTTCTAAAAGTAACTTTCCATTAAAGTCTACAGAGGGTGTCATCTCTTGCATAAAAAAATGAATAAAGGATTTATCATATCCAAAATAATTATTTTCGTGAAAGAAAGTAGTTGTATCCATATAATTTATGCTGCTAATCATTATATATAAGGGGACAAAGGTATGTATTCTATTTACAACCTTCAATAAATTACCAATGAGTATTTCAAATAAATACAAATCTTTATGGATGCCAACATTTAACATTCCTTTGGGTTTATCAAAACCAAGTCTGGTTCCCTGACCTCCAGCCAGAAGAACTGCTCCAAGTTTACCAGCCTGTAAAGCCTTTAAACCAACCATATCAAACTCTTCTCTACGGCTATTAATTTCATCAATCTCCATTGCTCCCAAGGGGGTTATTCTGCCTCGTTTATTATTTCTGGTATTGCCTGATTGGATACTATCCCAATTAATATTTTCTATTTGCTTTAATAGATTCAGTTTATCATCAATATTTAATTCACTATAAAACTGTAAAATATGTTCTTGCTTTTTCTCATTTAATACTTTCTGAATTTCACTTAAATCCATATTTAATCTCCAATCCGTTTACAGCATCCAATCATAGGAATATCGTTACATCTTTATATGAGTGATTCTATATATATTAGATTCAATATAATAAGTATTAACTATTGATAATTTTTTTGTTTCTATTGTCTACACCTAAACTTTAGCTTAGTAACTCTTTAATTCGATCTAAATTTTCATATGCCATACGATAGCCATGCATGTAATTTTCTTTTAAGATATCTGTTGATTTTTCCATACTATTTAATGAGTATTCCGGTCGAAGGATTACTGCCTTGTTATCTTTCTCTAGTTCTTCACATAACGAAATAGTCTCATTATAAACTTTATGCCTGTTTTTAATCACATGCTCTAAATTGGGGTATTTTCTCTTCATCATTCGGATAACAATATCATTTTCCCTGCCATATTCTTTTTGATATCCTTTTGGTCTAGTTAATAGAATAAGATTCTTTTGATTGCCATCTTCCATAGATTTTTTAATAGGTATTGGGTCTATTAAGCCCCCGTCATAGTAATATTCTTTATCAATTTCAATGGCTGGAAAAAATATTGGCATAGCGCAGGTTGCTCTTAGCATGGTAAATCCTAAATCTGATTTTAGTCCATCTAAATATTCTGATTCACCCGTTTTTGCATTGGTGACTCCCACTAAAACTCTTCCCTTATAATTATTAAATGTATGCCAATCGAAGGGATGCAATTTGTTGGGAATCTCATCATATACAAAATCTAACCCAAACAGACTTCTGCATTTTAAGAAGTTTCTGCGACTAATATAACGTTTATCGTTTCTATGACTTAATAGTACTTCCAAATTTCTACCTTTTTGTTTGGATATATAGGAAAACCCATTACTAATTCCCGCTGAAACACCAATGCAATAATCAAACATAAGTTCATTTTCTAGTAATGCATCCATTACTCCTGCACTAAATATTGGTCTAAAAGTTCCTCCTTCTAATACAATTCCTGACATATCAACATTCCTTTCTACTATTTTCATTAACTTCAAAATAGTATAACAGATTTTACTAAATATGGCAATGAATGCTTTATGTAAACTATTCTATTCAATAATGGAACCTGCTGATAAGATATTGCTTCTTGAACGAAATAAAGAGCCAAACTTGTACATGTTAAATGTAAAAGTTTAACTCTTATTATTTTTAGCTCTAAACTGGTTCGGTGTCATATGATATTTATTTTTAAACACTCTATGAAAATAACTAGTGTTGTCATATCCCACAGCAGCTATGATATCAGATATGGAAAGTCTAGTATTATTAAGTAATTCAACGGCTTTGTTAAATTTTTTCATTTGCAGCAAATCTTTATAAGTATGTCCCGTATTTCTTTTGATTAATTTACTTAAGGTATAGACAGATTGATTTAATTCCTCTGCAAGTCTGGTAAGACTTCCGTCTTTATAATTTTCTTCTATATATCTTAGAACTGATAGCACAATATAATTGTCATAAGGGTCATTCTCTTGTTGTTCAATTTTGTCGGTATAATTAAGTAACTGCAAGAATAATAACCCCATGGTGGTTTGATTGATTTTTCTTGTGTTTGGTTGCTTATTGACTAAGGACCAAATCATATTTTCCATAAGATTTTGAATGGGTAAAATATCAGAAACTTTAAAATGAAGATAGTTTGACTTACCAGAATCCTGCCTTAAGGCTTCTATAATAAAGTCTTTTAACAAATTTTCTCCATCAAGCATAGTAAAGGCAACATCAAAAAATTCTGGTAATACTATAAAATTAATCGCAATATCCTTTTCTCCTGCAGGTAAGATTTCCTGATAAGAGTTCTGATTTAAAAATAATAAATCTCCTGCTTTTAACACTACTTTACTTGTATCGTTAATAATATGTGTTGTACTACCCGTACACATATAAATAATTTCAATGTAATTATGTTTATGCTTCGGGAAAGGGATAAAACGAGTATGGGTTCTAACGTCAATTAATTTACCTTTTTCCAACATCTTTTTACTATCTATAACGAATTCTTTCCCTGTTGTATATCGTTCTTTTTCTACGGAAAGATTGCCAGATAAAATAAGTTGTTCTTCTGCTGTTATTTGTTCTAAAACTCTTAGCAATTCCTGATTCATATTTTACCGACCTCATTTGATTATATATACGCTCATATTCATTGGCAAATTTTTAAGTAGGGCACATTAAGCTTACCATAAAATATGAATCCTCAGCATCACAATTGCGAAGAACATCTCCTGTGTACCAGAAGTCATAAGAGATTATCTATACCAATGACTAAGGTCGTCCAAGAAAATAAGATGCAATCATTCTGCAATTACTTAAACTAATTATCCAAATATTCTAAAAGTTCACGAATTCCTTCGCCATTATATGCACTAACCAGAAATATCTTCTCACAACCAGCTAACTTTAGCCATTCTATAGCTCTCCCAGGATGGGCATCTATGTGATCAATTTGCGTTACTATACCAATAACCTCCCTGTTTACCAGGCAGGTTATATTTGGGCTATATAGTGAATACTCTTCTCTTGCACTAAGAAGTAAACCAACCACATCTGCTTCATAGGAGTATAAGGCCAGAGCACCAGCTAAAACTTTCGTCTCTGCATACTCTCCAGGCGTGTCGATAATAACGTCATGATAGTTGGTATACTGTGTTTTTTGATATTTAATCTGCTCTCCACGCATGGCTTGTGTTAATGTGGTTTTGCCAGCTTCGCTTCTGCCTACCAGTATTATCTTTTTCATGTTCTTGTAATCTCACAAACACTAAAATTTAATTTATGCTTCGCATACTCTACAATTGCTGTTAAGGAAGTTTCCACTTCTGATACACTACCAGTTACAATTAAAGTACCACTAAATCTATCTACAAATCCAAGCTCTACGCCAGAAGTCTTAATAGCAATATCACTGGCTATAATAGCCGTTTCACTTGGAGATAGGGTTACTATTCCTATTGCAGATTTGGAATAATCAATTTCAGGATTTAATCCCAGTTTTTTGTATAATATATCATCAGGATTTGCAATTACATGTGCTATGGTAATCTGCTTACCAGGAACTATCTCCTGAATAATTCTCATTTTGTTTTCATTAGATATGATATCCTGTAAATTCACTATATCTCCGCCTTTCAACTAAAGAATACTTACTTAACCGCCAATTTGAGATGCAAGGCCACATGATTTTACTACTGTTAAGAGTTCCTCCATACGCTGGTTGGATAAAGGTTCTAAATTTGCTAAACTGTAATTTCTGTTTAAACCTTCATATTTATCCTGACCAAGTCTATGGTATGGTAATAGGTGGAGTTCTGTAACATTAGGAAGTGTTTTAGCAAAGGTAGCTATCTCTTTGATTTCTTCTGCTGTGTCATTAAATCCTGGAATAACAGGGACTCTTATGATAAGTTTTGTACCAGACTCTGCAATCTTCTTAGCATTTTCAAGGATTAATTCATTTGGCACTCCTGTAAATTCTTTATGTTTATTGCTGTTTATATGTTTGATATCCATTAGGTATAAATCCAAATGGGGGAGAAAAAGTTGAATATTCTCAAATTTAGCATAACCTGTACTCTCCATAGCAGTGTTTATACCATTGTCT
>DALYNO010000015.1:0-14459 GCA_031975295.1 Anaerocolumna sp.
AATTAGGAATTCTTATGCATTGGAATCGAAGCATGATACTTTTTGATTTGTGCAATTTGCAATCGTAATATAAAAAGTAGGGCATTTGTCGGGCAACTCATACAATAACTTAAGGGTAAATTAATTACCTGAAATAACCGCCTTTATTCTTCTTACACCAGCTGAGGAAGCTTCTTCTTTTATAATAGTGAAAGAACCCAACTCACCTGTGTTATTCGCATGAGGTCCCCCACAAATCTCCTTAGAATAGCCAGGAATAGAATAAACTTTTACTTTGTCATTATACTTACTATCAAAAATCCCTATGGCATTAGCTTGATGAGCTTCTTCCACTGTCATTTCATCATACTTTATCTCTATCTTATTTGCAATTGCTGCATTGACAATTCTAGCTATCTCCATTAGTTCATCAGCAGTTACTTTTCTGTCAAAGGAAAAATCAAATCTAAGTCTCTCCGGTGTAATATTACTTCCACGTTGATTGATACTATCGCCAAGAACTCTTCGTAAAGCTCCATTTAGCAGATGGGTTGCCGTGTGAAGTCTAGCTGTCTGTATACTATTATCAGACAACCCACCCTTAAACTTACCCTTTGATCCTTGCCTTGATTTTTCTTGATACTCTGCAAACTTATTATTAAACCCATAGGTATCAACCAAATATCCTTTTTCCTTAGCCAGTTCAACAGTGAATTCAATTGGGAAACCATAGGTATCGTACAATTTAAAGGATAATTCTCCACTAAGAATACCTTTGTCACCAATGTTTTTAAAATAACGCTCTGCAATTTTTAAACCAGCATCTAGGGTCCCTGAAAATGTCTCATATTCTTTGCTTAACTGTTCAATTATAAACTCTTCATTTATACCAAGTTCTAAATAAGTGTCTTTATACTGATTAATAATGACCCCAGCTAAAGCACATAAGTGATTCTCATTTATCCCTGCTTTCTTAAATAACCTTATCACTCGTCGAATCAGGCGTCTTACTATATAACCTTGTTCCGTATTAGAAGGCATAATTCTTTTGGAATCTCCCAGTATAAAACTAACTGCTCTAATATGCTCGCAGATAATACGTTTATCTCTTGTTGGCATTTCTGTATGAAGACCTTTTAGAATGTTTTCTAATTGGAGCATAACAGGTATAAATAATTCTGTATCATACACATTTGTTTTGCCATTAAAGATCGTCAATACCCGTTCTAAGCCCATTCCTGTATCCACATTCTTCTGCGTTAACTCGCTAAAACTTCCATCTGCCTCTTTATTATATTGCATAAAAACATTATTCCAGATCTCTACATATTTACCACAGTTACAAGATGGGCCACAATCTTTACTACATTTATACCCTCCCATATCATAAAAAATTTCAGTATCTGGCCCACATGGCCCTGTACGTCCAGCTGGTCCCCACCAATTTTCTTTTCTTCCATAGTGAAATATTTGATTTTCTTTTAGCCCCTTACGCTTCCATATTTCTTCTGACTCAATATCCCGGGGTACTAACTCATCTCCTTCAAAAACTGTTACTGCAAGGCGCTCTATAGGAATTCCAAGCTTTTGAGTCAAAAAGTCAAAACTCATAGAGATTGCCTCATCTTTAAAATAATCCCCAAGTGACCAATTCCCTAACATTTCAAAAAATGTTAGATGTGTATCATCTCCCACCTCATCAATATCATCTGTTCTTACACATTTTTGGATATTAGTGAGTCTATTTCCCTGGGGATGACCTTCTCCTAACAAATATGGGACAAGGGGATGCATCCCTGCGGTAGTAAATAAAACAGTTGGATCATTTTCTGGCAAAAGTGAGGCTGATGAGATTTCTTTATGCCCCCTTTCATTAAAAAAATCCACATACATTCTTCTTAGTTCATTTGCTGTCATTTCAATTTCTCCCTTCCTTTTATTTACCTAAAACAAAAAAAGCCCTAAGCTGACTAATTGTCAACTTAGGGCGAACTATCATGTCCGTGTTACCACCTAATTTTAGATTTCTCTACACTCTGCCAGTACAGGAAAATATTCAACAAGAATACTGTTCCGATATGGTTTCCTGCTAACGGTGGAACTCCGTTGAAGTCTACTAAGATATGATTAAATTTAATTAATTACATCTGTTCGGTTCACAGCTCAGAGACTGCTTCAATATTAATTCATTGAAAATTCGCACCTGTGAATGATTCATTCACTTCCATCTTCTCTCTGAAATATCCTTAATATTTACTACTTCTCATCATTGCCTTATCGTTTTAAGTTAGAGGTATCATAGCATATATACATTTAATTGTCAAAGATAACTTATATTATCCCAATACCTACATACTACGATTCATCCATCCTTTGTCTATCATCACATTCCTTGCCTGGTCTGCAATTTCTCTATTACACCATACAATAGTATAATAACTTGTTTTCTCCGCTTTTTTCAAAGCACAGTATCTGTGATTCCCATCTGTTAAAACAAAATCACCCTCATCAAATTGTGTTATGAGCGGGGGCATGTCCCAATCCTGTAACTTTTGAACAATCCTATCCACCTTGTAGTTAAAGTGTTTTAATTCATTATGATCTAATATATCCTTTTCAATTCTCACTGTTTTCATCTCACATAGCGGAATACAAACTGGAGAAAAATACATTCTGTCCTCCAATAATAACCCATCTGCTAGAGCAAGGTTAGGATTTGGCATATCTCCTTCTTCTGTGCGTAAAAACTCCTGAATCCATTCTTCCAGCTTATTATTTTGATCATATAAAAATGCCTCACTAAGTGTAAACTCCATTCCTCATCCTCTCCCTTATCATCCATCAATGAAAGCCAGTATATGTTGATATCTCCTATAGTGCCGCGTCATTCTCTTCTTCATAAGCATCTTCTAGCTTCACTGAATTTTCCAGCTGTTCCTGAAGGAATTTAACCCTGATGACAGCTTGTTGCCAGTTTATAGAAACCTGACTGTGTCTATTCTTTTCCTTGGCTACCCCAGCTATGATTTGCAGCAATTCCTCTATGACAGCTTTTGTGAGATAGCCACCTCTCCAATGAAAGGTTAAAACATTGCCTTTTTTGATTGCCTGTTGACAACGTTTGGCTACATCTTCCTGCTTTGTAAAAGAAAGCTTCTTCTCTTTATAATAAAAATGATCGCCTTCGTTGCACAAAGGAACTTTGTATATCAAAGGTTCATGATCCTTGAAAATGTTCTTATCATCCAAATTAAAATAATCATATCTCACTTCTTTTTTTCCTAGTGAATTATCAAAAGTAGCATCTAGATGATACCATATTCCATTTATTCGAATCACATTCCAAGCGTGACGGTATTTGATATTCTTATTCGGATTATTTTCAGAAATAACTACAATACAAGGAATAGATAGCTGATCACAAAGAATCTTCACAGATTTAGCGATTCCTTCACATACACCTACTCCCTGACCCAACGGGCCTAGTATTTCGTGTGAATATTGCTTCTTCAGCTTATCGTAAGTCACATTTTCACAGATAAAGTCATGAATATATAGCTCCTTTTCCCAGTCACTTTTATCCTTTACCACCCTGGCAAGCTTCTCCACCCGGGCTCTCATTGCTAACTGGTGTTCTCTGATTTTATTCTTTTCAAACAAATATACCGGCTTTATCTTTACCAGAGTGGAATCCTCATAGAAAGAATAACGAAATGTGGAGGCGTAAAATATCTCTGGACAATCTAATCTTAATTTGTAAAAGATGTCACTTAGCTCTGTACCATCGATTTTTTGGACATCAAAACTTTGTGAGAGGGATTCCAGACCACTTTTGAGGAGCTGATATATTCTTTGTTGTTGTTTATTCATCTGACTATAATAATATGGTTCCATTTGTCCTCTTCTTTTATTTCATCTAACTTAGCATCAATTTCATCAATAATTCTCTTATTCATTTACTTGAGAATCAAATTTCATAGTCTTTAAATAAAATTGCAGCTAAGTTTAAGAAATTCAATTCTGCTATTTTCACTGTCTGGTACTTGTAGGTATATATTTACCTGCAGGGTACTTATGTTTGATCTCTTACCAATTTTCATAATTTCCAGACGATTGCTTATATTTATTTTGCATCTTGCATAACGTGAATCAATATTCTTTTGAATATTGATTTATCTTACTTCTATCTAAACGAATCACATGGAAATGTGATATTCTTAGGCTAGAAAAGGATGAATCGACCATAAAGTGACTGACCGCTAATAAGGATAGAAACTCCACCCTCTTAACTGCCTAGTATCAGGGTGGTTTTTCTATGTAAGGCTACTTACAAAACATAAAAACAAATGTAAGTTATACCAAAAATATACCAAAAGTCAGTATATCCTTAAAATCAAAATGATTTTACACAGGCATATCCCTCCACCCCTTTAGAATGAAGGTCAGCGCACCCTGCAACACAACTGTTCCATCACATTATTCTACCACACCATTGTATAGCTGACAACTCATCTTAGTTGTAACCACCACCCATTCATGGGTATTTTTATGTCTGGAAGAAAGGAATAAAAGAAGGCTATAGTCTAACAAATCCTTCATTAAGTTTATCTAAAATAGACTGGATTTCCTTTCTGAAATTCCAATGCGCAATCCATCCATATGTATATTCAGCTGGTTTCCATTCCTAATTTTATTGTTCTTCATCAATTCTTGTAATTCTGATGGCTATATACTCTTTTTCCGGCAGCTTAACATTTGGGTGCTTTTCAGTAAAGTAGCTATAACGATCACTACCACTAATTTCAAAAACCTCATCCACCGGTGTAATTGTCATATTCCAAGTATCAATAATATCCACATGGAATTTTGTTCCTACCTGAATCTCGTATTCAATTTTAAAAGCAGGAATTGCAAATTTCCATTCCTTTAATTTGTGCTCACCAAAGTAATAAAGATAGTATTTTCCATTACGGCCAGCACCATTTAATGCCCACCATTTATCTATTGGATCAAGACCCTCCAAACCACTAGCTTCAATGGCTTTTCTAAGAAATCTGATTCTTTCTGGACTCTGACCCTTTAATATTCCACCCTTTGACCACCAGATGATATCCTTATCGTCCTCATATGTTTCTCCATGCCCTATATATACTCCAGATACTATAGCCATCCAATATTTATCAACAATCTCTTGGGCTGTATTTCTTCCCCAGCGTTGCATAAGATTTCCTTCATAACCAACCTCGTCATAGATAGCTGGTTTTCCAAATATGTCTCTATGCATTTTGAATACACCAAATCCAACACCAACGGTATCTTTCATTGTACCAAGCTGCACACATGAATGGGTAATATATGGATTATAATTATTAAAGAAAATCTCACCCTGATGAATTGATAATAAATGTAAATATGGATCTGCTTTTGCAACACATTCAATATATTCATTCCAATCATCAATTGTTTTCATTTCCATATAATCATATTCATTTGCCATGGACCACCAGACATTTCTATATGCCGAATATCTGGCCACTATATAGCTTAAATATCTTCTGTCTTCTTCCTTATTCATTCTGTCAAAACCCCAGTGCCCCTTGTCATAAGGATGCAGTAAGATAAGATCCACTTCAACCTTTATGTTTTGAAGCTTTATTACTATATCATCTAAATGTTGAAAAAATTTCGGATTAAATTCATTTAATTTAAATGTTTCATCCTCATTTTGTACAAAAGGGTAGATATCCGGGTTCTCCGTATTATTTGAGTAATACTTAGGGAATATGCACATTCTCAACTTGTTGAATGGTGAATTCTCCAGAGTCTCTAATGTTTGTTTCTGCAGATGAGGAGATTGATGAATCCAGGCATAACAAGTTGTTCCAAACGGAAAATATCTGGTTCCATCTGCATACGCAAAATGATACCTGTTACGAACCCTTACAGGTCCATGATTCTCTCCCGTAGGATTAACACATTCCATTTCCCCTCTGTTTGCATGAAGCTCTCCTACATTACTTTTTGTTATGTATGACCAAACACCTATTTTTTCCGGCATAAATCTAATAATATACTCATCATTTCCAGAATAAAAACCCATAATAGTTTTACTTACATCCCCATTTACAAATGTAGCGCTCACACTGACATCTGCATAGGGATTCCCCTCTATTATTGCTTTCATTTTAACTTCATACATTCCCCAACATTCAACTTTAACCATATTGACCCCTTTTCTAGAGTATTATTGATACTAATTATATTATATATCAAGTCAACCTAATTTTAACAAAATATTAAGTATATTTCGAGTGTTTAATGCTTGAATTATCGGCGATATGTATTATGCTATGACTGGAACAGAATTAGTAAATTTACTAATCATAACTCATTTCTATACTAAGTGCCTATTGTTATAATTCCTTTTGAATTATTCAAAACAGCACTTAGATTTTAACCATCAAAAAAGCCTTGAAACACTGTGGTTTCAAGGCTTTTATTATTATTCTTATTATCTCTTAGAGAACTGAGGTGCTCTACGAGCTGCTTTAAGACCGTATTTTTTACGTTCTTTCATACGAGGATCTCTTGTTAAGAATCCAGCTTTCTTTAATACAGGACGGAAATCCTGATCAGCATGTAATAATGCTCTGGAGATACCATGACGGATTGCACCAGCTTGACCAGTGAAACCACCTCCATGAACGTTAACAAGTACATCATATTTATCAACTGTATCAGTTATTGTTAATGGCTGACGTACGATCAACTTTAATGTTTCAAGTCCAAAGTATTCTTCCATATCTCTTTTATTAATAGTTACTTTACCTGTACCAGGTACTAAGTATACTCTTGCGATACTGCTTTTTCTTCTTCCAGTTCCGTAGAATTTTGCTTTAGCCAATGTTTTGTCCTCCTTTCACCTAAATATTAATATTTAATCTCTAATACTTCTGGTTTTTGAGCTGCATTTTCATGCTCAGGTCCAGCGTATACGTGTAATTTTGTAATCATCTGTCTTCCTAAAGGTCCTTTTGGAAGCATGCCTTTAACAGCAAGTTTGATAGATTCACCAGGTTTTTTAGCGTTTAATTCTCTTAAAGTAGTTTCTCTCATACCACCTACATAATCAGAGTGATTGTAGTAGATTTTTTGATCTAACTTCTTACCTGTAACTTTTATTTTGTCAGCATTAACAACGATTACATAATCACCTGTATCCATAAAAGGTGTGTAAGTTGGTTTATGTTTGCCTCTAAGTATTTTAGCAATTTCGGATGAAAGACGTCCTAAAGTATGCCCATTTGCATCTATTACATACCATTTTCTTTCGATGGTTGCAGGACTAGCCATAAAGCTTTTCATTGGTTACCCTCCTTATAAAATAAAAAAATATTCATTATTTTCATAGTTATATGTTAAAATACCTTACCGGGGCTTGGTTCAAGTATTCTCACGTCACATCTAAATATTATATTACATTCCACCTGGTGTGTCAATAGCTTTTGGACGGGTTCTTCACACTTTTCCAAATATTTATATAGCTTTTCCTAATATGGCACCGACAATATTACCATTAAAACCCATCCTGCATTCTATTGTCAACACAACCTTATATAAAATGTAATTATTATGAATTTACATAGATACATTTTGACTCACTGTTAATGCAGTGTCGATTTACTCTATTTATAATGTTCTATTCATAAAATTCTTAATATCTTTAATTATTTACCAAATGAATCAGGATATTCAATACCACACAAAGTTAATCCCAATGCCGGAGCTTTAGGACCTGCAAAGTTTCTGTCTTTTTTCTCGAGAATTTCTTCAATATGAGATGGTGGATAAATACCTAGTCCAACTTTAATTAAAGTCCCAACTATAATTCTTACCATATTATACAAAAATCCGTTTCCCGAAATGGTTATATGAATCATCTCTCCAGTCTTTTCCACCTTTAAATCATAAATAGTCCTTATCGTATCAGTAACCTGAGTTCTTGTAGAACAAAAACTCTTAAAATCATGTTCCCCAACAAAATACCTGGCAGCTTCTTTCATTAATTCCTCATTAAGGGGATAATAAATAAAATGGGAATACAACCTGTTGGTAGGTTTAGGAAATCTACTGTTTAGTATGCTGTATTCATATGTTTTTATACTATTACAAAATCTCGGATGAAAATCGTCAGCCACCTCAGCAGAATTCTGAATCACAATATCTTTTGGCAGCCTCTGATTCAGTGCAAAGGATATCTTATCACCTGGTATCTGTGTATTGGTGTCAAATACTGCCACGTTTCCTAAAGCATGAACACCGGAATCCGTTCTGCTTGCTCCTATAACCGTAATAGGCTCATTTAACAACTGAGACAAGTGCTTATTTAACACTTCCTCCACGCTAATACCATTTGGCTGAACCTGCCATCCATGATAGTTAGTTCCATCATAAGCCACTACTAACATTACTCTTTTCATAAAATACACCAAGTTCCTAACTACAAGAATTTCTTTACATAATAATTAATCAAAAAAATAACTACAACGAATAGGCAGATAAAAAGATAGGATATTCCATCTTTTAATTTGTATTTTAAAGGCTTCATTTTGGTTCTGCCTTCCCCACCATGATAACACCTAGCTTCCATTGCCATTGCCAGATCATTGGCTCTTCTAAAAGCAGATACAAAAAGTGGTACTAATAGAGGAATAAGACTCTTAGCTCTCTTAATTAATCCCCCTGTTTCAAAGTCAGCTCCCCTTGCTGTCTGAGCTTTCATTATCTTATCCGTTTCTTCCATTAAAATTGGAATGAACCTTAGGGCTATGGACATCATCATGGATATCTCATGTACCGGAACTTTTATCTTGTTTAAAGGGTTTAAAAGGCTTTCTAAGCCATCTGTTAAGTTATTAGGCGTTGTTGTTAAGGTCATTAGAGAAGAACCTAAAATCAGGAGTATTAAGCGTATACCCATCTGAATCGCCATATGAACCCCTTGTATAGTTATTGTTATAAAACCTATCTTTAATAATGGTTCACCAGGCGTGAATAGGTTAAATATAACAGTTAGCAATAATATCATAAAAATGGATTTAAGCCCTCTAAACATGAATTTAAAAGGTACCTTTGATATTTTAACTACTGTAAATAAAACAACTGTTGCCAAAGCAAAACCAATATAGTTATTTATGATAAATAATGAAACAATAAATGCAATGGTACCAAGAAGCTTAACTCTTGGGTCTAATTTATGAATTATGGAGTCAGTAGGATAATACTGACCTATGGTTATATCTTTAATCATTTTATCACCCATTGTACAACTCGTTCCTTGTAAACGAGTTATTGCCACTAGTAAACAAAAAAAATATCTTTAGTAGCATCCTTTCTCAAATAAAAATTATATATGTCCAAAAGTTTTCAGTATTTCCTGCTTCGCTTCTTCTATAGTAGTTGCATTCGTATCCACTGAATAGCCTTTATCTTTCAGCCCATTCATAACATAAGTCACTTGAGGAGCAGCAAGCCCTATTGCTTCAAGTTCCTTATAATGATTAAATACACCGTGAGGCGTATCATTATATACTATGCCACCTTTATTCATTACTACAAGCCTGTTAGCATACTTTGCCACATCCTCCATGCTATGGGAAACCAATATAATTGTAATATTGTTTTCCTTATGGAGTTTTGCAATCTGATCTAGAATTTCATCTCTACCCTTTGGGTCAAGTCCAGCTGTTGGTTCATCTAAGATTAATACTTCTGGTTTCATTGCAAGTACACCAGCAATAGCTACTCTTCTTTTTTGTCCGCCGGATAATTCAAAAGGGGAAGCGTCATACATGTCTTCTCCAAGACCCACCATTTTAATAGCTTCATAGGTTCTTAAATCCACTTCTATGGGATCTAGTCCTAAGTTCTTAGGGCCAAAGCAAACATCCTTGTAAATGGTTGTCTCAAATAACTGATGTTCTGGATATTGAAATACCAGCCCGACCTTACTGCGTAGATTTTTCATACTATAGTCTTTCTCATATATATCTTGTCCATTGTAATATATTGCACCTGTAGTAGCTTTCACCAAGCCATTAAGATGCTGAATTAATGTTGATTTACCAGATCCAGTATGACCAATCAAACCTATAAATTCTCCATCATTAATAACAAGATTAATATCCCTTAGGGCGTGTTTTTCATAACTTGTACCAGGACTATAGATATAATTAATTTTGTCCAAAATTATTGACATATCCTATCCTTATATGTGCAGGTAAAGCTGCCATACTGCTGCAAATTCAAGGAGTATTACATCCTTGCAGCATCCTTTCTAACTTTTTTCTTTTTTACTAATTGCGAAATGAACTTATTTATATCATAATTTAAAACAGTTTCACAAGCTGGCTCATAAAAGTCATTAAGCTTTGCAATTGAAGGTATTTTTATTAAGTTACTTATTCTCACAATCACCAATATTGTATTCTAAATCTTCTTTATCCTCTAAATTAAGTTACTTCATTTTTATAAACTATTTGCTTACTTAGCAATCTGTTCCAATGCTTTTACAAACTCATCCACTGTAAGGATTCCATCCGGTAAATTCATACCACTTTTTTGTAATTCATAAGCCAACTCAGTTACTTGCGGTACATCTAAGCGATAATTTTTAAGTTCTTCAACTCTTTTGAATATTTCTCTTGGCGTACCCTGCATGACCACTTTACCTTGATCCATTACGATAACTTTGTCAGCCTCAATTACTTCTTCCATGTAATGGGTGATGAGAACTATTGTAACATTTTCTTTTTTATTTAGTTTTTTAACCGTTTTAATCACTTCACTACGGCCTACTGGATCTAACATTGCAGTTGGTTCATCCAGAACGATACAGGAAGGTTTCATTGCCATGATTCCTGCAATGGCTACACGTTGTTTTTGTCCACCAGATAACTTATTGGGAGAATGGCTTCGATATTCTAACATGCCTACAGCCTTAAGGCTTTCCTCTACTCTCTGCCATATCTCATCTGTTGGCACTCCAAGATTTTCTGCACCAAAACCAACATCTTCTTCCACTACAGTACCAATAATTTGATTATCTGGATTCTGAAATACCATACCGGCATTCTGCCTGATATCCCAAACTCTATCCTCTTCTTTGGTATCCATGCCATTAACCCATAAAGTACCTTCTGTAGGAATTAATATTGCATTAATATGTTTCGCAAATGTTGATTTACCGCTACCATTATGTCCTAAGATAGCCACAAAATCACCTTTTTTAATCTCTATTTCAACATTATCAACAGCACGGGTAATGGACTCAACATTGCCTTCTTCATCTCGTCTTATATACTCAAAAACCAAATTTTGCGCTTTTACCATATCTAAATTATTATTCATAAAAACCATGCCCTTCTAACACCTGCAAACTATTGAATGCAGGAACAAATTTACGTAAAAATTACATTATACTGTTACCATCTTCTGTCAAATGGCATTTTTTTAACTTCCTACATTGTAAGATATAATCATAGGTTTTGCAATGTATTTTTATTTTACTCCCAATCCTTTTCAATCATTAGTTTATCTATGATTTCTGTTTGCATCTATGGAATTTATTTGAATCAATAATTTCTGTTTGCAACTATGGATTTTATTTGAATCAATAATTTCTGTTTGTATCTATGAATTTTATTTGAATCAATAATTTTTGTTTGCAATATGCATTTTATTTGAATCAATAATTTTTGTTTACAATATGGATTTTATTTGAATCAATAATTTCTGTTTGTATCTATTGAATTTATTTGAATCTGTGATTTCTGTTTGCATCTATGGAATTTAATTAAATCTAAGATTTCTAAAAAGATCCATAACTTCTTCCTATATACACCTTTGACATTCGATTTACAGAGATATATAATATGTGAAAAGACAATCAAAATAATACTTTTATAAAAATCATAAAGTCAGCGAGGACACCTTATGAGCAATAAACAAACAGATAAGTTAAAAGCACCAATGAATCAAATGCAAGAAGATACAGACGATAAACAGAATATAGAAATTGATAGTAAAGCCTACGAATCCTATCATAAAGAACTTAAGGAAGTTACCGCTAAAACCCTTGCAGAAGATAATGCAAAAGTAACCTTTACCATGAATGATGTATTTGACTATGGTAAAATTATTATTTTTGCCCTTGTGATTGCTTTTCTATTAAATAATTACATTGTCGCCAATGCCGTAATTCCTACTGGATCTATGGAGAATACCGTAATGCCTAAGGATAGAGTTCTGGGTAACCGCCTATCCTATCTATTTGAAGAACCTAAAAGAGGAGATATTGTTATCTTTCATTTTCCAGATGATGAAAGCCAAGAATTTTTAAAACGTATTATTGGCTTACCAGGAGATATCATTGATATTGTAGATGGAAAAGTTTTTATAAATGATAGTAATGTACCTTTAGAAGAAGATTACATGAAAGATATCCCAAATGGTGATTTTGGTCCATATCAGGTACCAGAAGATTCTTACTTTATGATGGGCGATAACCGAGATGATTCTTTTGATTCAAGATATTGGGAGAATACCTTTGTTACAAAAGATAAAATAGTTGCGAAAGCGGTTCTTAAATATTACCCTTCCATTAAGATATTAAAATAAATCAAACCACACAATTCTCCTATTGAGTAAGAACCTTATCTCATTATGTTAGATAAAATCCTACAACTTTTAATATAAACAGCATTACTAAGTAACTTATTATAAGTTCTGATATCTATGATCAATCTAAAATGGGCTCTTAGCACTACAAACCATTGGTTTAGAGTGCTAAAAGCCCAATTCTATTTACATAGATGGATTACTAATTAAAATTAATAATCCATACATATATTTCATTAAACTAATTCAATTAAAACTTCCATAGCTGCATCACCTTTACGTTGGCCAATCTTTACGATTCTTGTATAACCACCGTTACGGCTTACATATTTAGGAGCTATTTCATCGAATAATTTATCTGTAACATCTACAGTTTTAGTGTTTCTTTTTCTACCAGCTAATTCAGTAGGAACTTCTGTTACAGAATAAAGGAACTTAAGCATTTGTCTTCTTGCGTGAAGGCGAGTTGCACTGTCTTTTTTGATAGTTTTATCAACTTCATCATAAACAGTAACTTTTTTACCGTTAACTACTTCTTTAACAGTTTTGCCTTCTTTATCTTTGCGGGCAACTTTAGCTTTAACAGTAACTGTTTCGAAATTATCTTTTTCTTTAACAGCTAATGCAATCATTCCTTCAGCAATTCTACGAATTTCTTTCGCTTTTGCTTCAGTAGTTCTGATTTTACCATTGTATAATAAATTCGTTACTTGGTTTCTAAGTAACGCTTTTCTCTGACTGGAAGTTCTTCCAAGTTTTCTATAGCCTGCCATTTTATTCCCTCCTTTGACTTCTGATTTTAGTCATCGCTTACATTAAGTGATAAGCCAAGCTCTTTCAGCTTTGCAAGTACTTCTTCTAATGACTTACGACCAAGGTTTCTTACCTTCATCATATCTTCAGAAGTTTTATTGGTTAATTCTTCAACCGTATTTATTCCGGCTCTCTTAAGACAATTGTATGAACGAACGGATAGTTCCAATTCGTCTATATTCATTTCCAGAACTTTTTCTTTCTCATTATCTTCTTTTTCGACCATAATTTCAGCAGTCTTAGCATTTTCGGATAAATCGATAAATGAATTCAGATGCTCACTTAATACTTTTGCAGCTAAGCTGACAGCTTCATCAGGAGCTAAAGTTCCATTGGTATAAACATCAAGTGTAAGTTTATCAAAATCAGTTATTTGACCAACACGGGTATTCTCTACACTTAAATTAACACGTTCAACAGGTGTGAAGATGGAATCAATAGGAATTACTCCAATTGGTAAATCATCATTCTTGTTTTTATCCGCACTAATATATCCTCTACCCTTTGTAATGGTAATTTCCATATACAGTTTGCTGTCATTGCCGCCATTTAATGTTGCAATAACCAGTTCTGGATTTAATACTTCAATATCAGGATCAGCCTGGATATCTCCCGCTGTCACGATACCTTCTCCTTCGAATTCAATATAAGCAGTTTTCGGCTCATTTGTCTCACTGGTATTTTTGATTGCTAAGCTTTTTAAGTTCATGATGATTTCAGTAACGTCTTCTTTTACTCCAGGAATAGCACTAAATTCATGAACAACTCCATCAATCTTAACTTGACTGACTGCAGCACCGGGTAAGGATGAAAGCATAATTCTTCTAAGAGAATTGCCCAAGGTTGTACCGTATCCTCGTTCCAAAGGTTCTACTACAAAACGTCCAAATTTTTTATCTTCAGAGATTTCTGCAATTTCAATTTTTGGTTTCTCAAAATCAAACACAATAGGACCCTCCTTTTGGGTTATTATGATACGATTAATGATT
>DALYNO010000015.1:14469-18769 GCA_031975295.1 Anaerocolumna sp.
CGACGATAAGCATTTCATTTACCGGAACATCTATTTGGTCTCTTGAAGGAATTTCTTTCACTGTTCCTGAAAGAGCTTCGTGATTTACTTCAAGCCAAGCTGGTGTTAATCTTCCAGCTGTTACTTCTAATACATCTTTATATCTTTGTGCGCTCTTGAATTTTTCTTTAATTTCAATAACGTCACCTGCTTTAACTACATAAGATGGAATGTTAATGCATTTTCCATTTACTAATACGTGCTTATGATCTACGATCTGTCTTGCTTCTGTTCTTGTTCTTCCGAAACCTAAACGGAAAATTACATTGTCAAGTCTTAATTCTAAAAGAATCATAAGGTTTTCGCCGGTAGTTCCGACTTTCATTTTTTTAGCTTTTTCAAAATTATTTCTGAAAGGTTTTTCTAAAACTCCATAAATGAATTTTGCTTTTTGCTTTTCTCTTAATTGTAAGCCATATTCACTTACTTTTTTACCAGCTCTTGAAGAAGTTCTGTTAGACTTCTTATCAATTCCTAAATATGCTGGTTCCAGACCAAGTGATCTACATTTTTTTAAAACAGGACCCATGTCTCTTGCCATTGTTAATTACCTCCTATTAGACTCTTCTGCGTTTAGGTGGTCTACAACCGTTATGAGGAACGGGAGTGACATCCTTAATGCTGGTTACTTCAATACCGCATGCTTGAAGTGCACGAATTGCAGCTTCTCTACCTGATCCTGGTCCTTTAACCATAACATCAACTGTTCTTAAACCGTGAACTAATGCTGCCTTAGCTGCAGTTTCTGCTGCCATCTGAGCTGCATATGGAGTTGACTTTCTGGATCCTCTGAAACCTAAACCGCCAGCACTTGCCCATGAAAGAGCATTGCCTTCTGCATCTGTTAGAGTAACAATTGTATTGTTAAAAGATGACTGAATATGTGCCTGTCCACGATCAACGTTTTTCTTAACACGTTTCTTAGTCACTTTTTTTGCTATCTTTTTAGCCATTTAACAAACCCTCCTATTGGATTTTAATTACCGTACAATATTACCTGATATTATTTCTTCTTATTAGCAACTGTACGCTTCGGTCCTTTTCTTGTTCTAGCGTTAGTTTTAGTCTTTTGACCACGAACTGGAAGACCTTTTCTATGACGGATTCCTCTATAGCATCCGATTTCCTGAAGCCTTTTAATGTTTAATGCGATTTCTCTACGTAAATCACCTTCAACTATTTGTGTTGCATCAATAATATCACGAATTCTGGCAACTTCTTCGTCTGTTAAATCTCTAACGCGTGTGTCAGGATTAACATTAGCTTCTTTTAATATACGGTTGGAACTTACTCTGCCGATACCATATACATAAGTAAGACCGATTTCTACACGTTTCTCTCTTGGTAAATCTACACCACTGATACGAGCCATGTGCGTATTACACCTCCGTTAATTTGTTAAGAGTAATTCCGTTCAGTATCATATAACATATGAAAGCATACTGCCGTTATATGGTGAAATGCATACCTAGTTAAATACTCTCTGTAATAGTTTGTTACATATCCATATTTCATAAAAATTCGCAACGCACAACACACCCAGGTGTTTCGTTGCACAGCCGCTTTAAATTGTGCCGGAATGGCATAGCCTTCCGCAGAATTTATGATAATGACATAAATTCAAAATAACCTATTATTCAATTGGTTATCCACAATATCACAATTGCAAAAAGCAGATTGTAACACAAAAAGCAAGAACTTATTATATTAATTCATGAAAACTTCCACAAAAGATATACACGGGAGATCCCTGTGATCAATATCTTCTTAGGACAGCTTTTCACTAATATTAGCCTTGTCTTTGTTTGTGTCTAGGGTTGTCACAGATAACTCTGATACTACCCTTTCTTTTAATAATCTTACACTTTTCGCAGATGGGTTTTACTGATGACCTTACTTTCACAGTAATTCACTCCTTTCAAAAAAAGTCCGTCTATCATTATAACACTATAATAATAGAAAATCAAGTAAAAAATAACATTAATTATATGATATTTTATCAATTACACTTTAGCAGAATAGATATTCACTAAAAAAATGATTTTATCATATTAAAATAATTACTTGAAAATTTATAGTAACTATTTGTCACGCCAAATAATTCTACCTTTGGTTAAATCATAGGGAGATAATTCCAAGGTTACTTTATCGCCAGGTACAATTTTAATGAAGTTCATGCGAAGTTTGCCGCTAATGTGTGCTAATACTCTATGGCCATTTTCAAGTTCAACTTGAAACATAGCATTAGGAAGCTTTTCGATTACGGTTCCTTCAATTTCAACTACATCTGTTTTTGACATTACGTCACCTCCATGATTTGAAGAAATACAACTAGTTGCATTACTGCAACGCCACTTTAAACTTTACTTACTTCTTATGTTCTGTTTATAGATCTTAATTGCTCTTTTAATCTCTTCATCTATTACTTTGCTGCCGTCCTCCCATTTATCAGACAAGTTCTTATCTCTAAAGTTTAGATCGGCTACATGTTTTCTATTTTTTCTCTTAGGCTTATTCTGTGTACGATAAATACCGTCCACTAAATATACATATTCTTCTGAAGTGCTTCTTATGATATAGATTTCATCTTTATCTTTTCCAGAAGTTGCTGTTACAAAATCACCATACTTATAATCCGTCATACCTGGCTCCATCCGTCTAATTATTTTAATCACTTAAAATACTTTTCTTATTCAGATTTCGCTAGACTTGATAAAGATAGAATTTCAGGCAAGCCCTCAGTTATAACAATAGTATTTTCATAGTGAGCAGAAAGACTTCCATCTTCTGATACAACGGTCCAATCATCATCTTCCCATAATACATCAGGGCGTCCTACATTGACCATTGGTTCAATAGCAAATGTCATACCAGGTTTAAGCTCTATTCCTCTACGTTTACTTCTAAAATTAGGTATTTGAGGCTCTTCATGTAATTTAGTACCAATCCCATGACCTACCAAATCTCTAACCACAGAAAAACCAAAGGATTCCACATATTCTTGGATGGCAGAGGAAATATCATTTAAATGATTGCCAGCTTTTGCATATTTAATACCTTCAAAGAAACTTTGTTTGGTTACTTCAATTAATTTCTTAGCTTCACTTGTGATTTCACCTACTGCATGTGTCCTTGCTGCATCAGAATGATAGCCTTTGTATATAACACCAGCATCAAGACTCACTATGTCTCCCTCTAAGAGAATTCTTTTCTTAGTTGGAATTCCATGCACTACTTGATCATTAACTGAAACGCAAACCGCTGCAGGATAACCATTATAGTTTAAAAAGGAAGGGATACATCCATAATTTTTTATCAACTCACGTGCTTTTTTGTCAATATCTAACGTAGAAATACCAGGTCTTATTATTTTCTCAAGTTCATCATGAACTGCTGATAAAATTCTCCCAGCTTCTCTCATAAGCTCGATTTCTCTCTCAGACTTAATTGTTACTGACATAAGTTTACCTCACTTCTACGCATGTTTGTGGCCCTTATCACTTCTAAACATACGAGTTTATAAATTATTTTTCTAAAACTTCAACAATGGCATCAAAAACTACAGCCATATCCTTTGTTCCATCAACTTCTACTAAAATTCCTTTTTCTTGATAGTAATCAATTAAAGGTTGAGTTTGTTCATGGTAAACATTTAATCTCTTTAAAACAGTTTCAGGCTTATCATCATCTCTAAGTACCAATTCGTTTCCACATACATCACAGATACCTTCCACTTTTGTAGGAATATGCACTAAATGATAAGTAGCACCACAATTAACACATGCTCTGCGTCCAGCCATTCTGTTTACTATGTTTTCATCAGGAACTTCTACATTAACTGCATAATCAATCTTTTCGTTAATAGCACTAAGAGCGTTATCTAAAGCTTCTGCCTGAGGAATTGTTCTAGGGAAACCATCAAAAACATAACCGTTTGCACAATCTTCTTGTTTAACACGATCAACGACCAAATCAACTACAAGTTCATCTGGTACTAAAAGACCTTGGTCCATATAAGCTTTTGCTTTATTACCAAGTTCTGTTCCATTTTTGATATTTGCTCTGAAAATATCACCAGTGGATATATGAGGAATCTTATATCTATCTGCAATTCTCTTAGCCTGTGTACCTTTACCAGCACCAGGTGCTCCTAACATAATAATTTTCATACCAGTATCTCCTTTCAACCTTTAAAACAATTTTTGCACAATCTGCAAATGGCGGGGTAGGACCCCGCCTTAAAATATCTTTATGTCTACTA
>DALYNO010000016.1:0-18642 GCA_031975295.1 Anaerocolumna sp.
GTTATGATTTATTATAAAATTCCATTTCATACATTCTTCTTAAATTCAAATCATTAATAAAATCCTCTTGGATAATTTCATTTATTAAACTAGATATTTCAGTAAATGCTTTGACTATTTTTTCATCAAAAGATGATCCTGTATTGTTTTCAATTTCTATCAAAATTTCTTCATGAGTGAAACTATTAGCTCTATATACCCTTTGGGATCTCATTGCATCGTAATTGTCAATTACTGCTATTACTTTTCCAAATAGTGATATTCTATGACCTGACTTTCCATAACAATAACCTGTCCCATTAACCTTTTCATGATGATCCAAAATACCAATTAATATCTCATTTGAAAGTCTTTTTGTTTGCCTTAATTCGGCATATCCGTATAAAGGATGCAAATTTATCACGCTTTTTTCACGCTCGTTTAATCTACCTGGCTTACTTAAAATTGAATCTGGTATCCGTATCTTTCCATAGTCATGAAATAACCCAGATATAAATAAATCAGATATATTTTTTACGCCTATATAATGTCCTAAAATAGCCGATAACACTCCAACTTTAACTGAGTGTGTAAATTATCCTCACCATGTTTTTGAAGCTTGATTAAGGCTTTAACAAGCTCATATTGCAGACTCACTTCATTCCACATCTTATAAAAATCTATTCCCATTATCATGTATTCACCCTCTGTCTATGGTCTGCAATCCTGGCATGGAAAAGCGCCTTCCAAAGCGCATTCTTCTTTACTGTAAAATGTTTCTCCAGTGCTTTCACCTACATGGCTGCAGTTGCTTTTGTGGTAATATTTAATGCCATTTTCTATGGTTATAAAAAAGGTTCTTGTTTAGATCTGCAACCTTTCCTTCATGTAACTGGTTAGTTTCACCATCATAAATAGTTAAATAATCATTAATAGTAAGATGAACTATCAAGCTATTTTCACTATACGTATATGGTATCTTTTCGCTCCATTTTTTACTAATATATTCCCTTCAGAAGAATTGTGAATGCCTGTATACTGTATAAAGAAACCATCATTATCAGTAATAAGTATTATAGCAATATGTTCCATAATTTTATTTTCAGCTCTACTATTACCAATTACTTCAAAATTTGAATAAAGTGATAAAAAGAATTGTTCAACGGCTCTATCTTTGTTTAATATAAGCTCATGGTTATTACCCAATTCTACCAAGTTATATGTACCATCGTCCACAGCACTATCTATGGCCTTATTATATTCTACTTGCTTTCTAACAACTGCATCAAGATTGTATATTCTTACACTTTGAATAGAAAAAATAATAATCTCAACTAAAGAAAAAATTATTGCAATTTAGTTATATTCATCCCTTATCATTCCCCCATAAGCAACGAGAATTGTCCACCCTGTTGCAGTTATAAAACAAAGTAGTTAATCTATTCCCTACTGAATCGTCATTACTTAAGAATATATAATGATGATATGCCTCAGGAACTGTATGACCTGAGGCTTCATTAATAATATCATGAATTTCTTTTGGAGTTTTTAGAATAACATTACAATCATATTTAAAATAAGATCCAATTCCCTCTTCTATTATGCTTTTATGACTTTCGTAAGAGACCTGTTTTTCCATAGTTGTAACAATCACATTTCCAGTGGCTAATACCGTTATTACATTTTTATATGACAGGGATTCCAGTACATCTTTCAACTCATCCATTTTAATATGAATGCCATTTACATTGACACCCCGTAAAAATACAGCCAATTTATCCAAGGTTCGTCCTCTCCTAAAATTAATATTATTTAGTATGACACTATGAGTATTTACTTAAACCTTCTGCTACTCTATGGTGATGAAGAATTGTGCTAGACTTTATGATAATACGTGAAAACACCTTTACCTTTATTTTTAGATTGATACAAAGCTTCATCAGCCATACATGCTAACTCAGTGATATCAGTACTATCTATCTTCCATAGAGCTCCCCCTACACTACAACCAACTCTAACCCGTTTTTTTAGTATGAAATAAGTTTTGGACAACTCTTTTATAATCTTATTAGCTACCAGATTTCCTCTGCTTTTGCTGTCATCTTTCGTGTTCTTTAAAACAACTACAAATTCATCACCGCCAATTCGAGCAGCAAAATCATCCATTGTGATACATGACTTAATTCTATGCGCAGCTTCTTGAAGCAGTAAGTCTCCTGCATGATGTCCATAGGTATCATTCACTGATTTAAATCCATCAAGATCCATATAAAGCATTGTAAAAAACAAATCTTCATTGTTATTTTCAATCAAATTCTGCAAATGGTTATCCAGCGCTGTCCGATTAGGCAACTGGGTTAATTTATCATGACTGGCTAAACCAGTCATTTCTCCTAATTCGTCTTTCGTTATGGCCAAGCTCTTGATTAAACTATCCAAAGAGGAGGCTAACAGCTCAATCTCTCTCACTCCACGAAGTTTGGGTATTTCAATCTCTTCCCCATCTCTGATTTTTGTAGAGGCAATTGTAAGCTGCTTAAGAGGTTTCGTTATTCTGTTTGCTGTAATTAAGCCTATTATGGCAAAAGATAAAGCCGATAATACTGCAACTTTTATAGTTAAAATGGCATTATATTTCAAAAATCCATAAACTGATATTAATGGTTGCCTTACTAAAACAATCCATTGTGAACTATTATACATAGAGAATTCACTATTTAGTACATATGCAGTAAAATAACTTTTGCCGTCTGCCCATTGTTCACTCTCCCATCCTATTTCTCCTTGTTTTGCTTTAGCAATACCTTCCAGACAAATATTGGTGCCCAATAAATCATCCGGACCTAATAAAACTAAATTATCACTGCTTCTTATCATTATGATTTCAGTATTAACCTCACTGGTTGTATGTTGATACATGGTTTTTTCAATTTCAATCATCCAATCCCAGCTAATGTAGGATGCTAAAACACCAATTAGTTTACCATCTTCTGATAAAACGGGTGTACTTAATTCTATTACTTTCATCTTTTTATCAGTGGCAGCATAACCTGATATTTGACCTGGAAAATCAGACTCATGAACATCTCCAACATATGTTCTTTTTAAAGCTTGTTTATATATAGCTTCCCCAGATAAATCCTTATTCTTTAGAATATCATCTGTAGATTCTAAAACAACACCGTTCGTATCTACAAATCCAACCCACACAAATGGGGAAATGCCTTCTTTTAGTTTATCCAAAGTCTCTCTGATTCCAGATGGCTTAGACTTATCTTTCATCATATCTAATTTACCTAATAACTCTAATTCAGAGATTCTTGCCCAGAAAAATCTCTCTGTTATATTAGTCATTTGTAATGCTTTTTCTACAAGTATCTTCCCAGCTTCATGTCTGTAAGCCTCAATAAAGTTAATACTTACGATGGTGCTAAGAATAATTGTAAAAAAAATAATGATGATACTATAGGTCAATACAAACCTTGTTTTTAAATTTAGGGACTTCTTCAATAATCTCTTCCTCCGCTGTAATACAAATTTATATAATCAATTGATAACAATTTCTATCCATATATATCTAACCCAATCACCCTTACCCCTACTATTATATTAAATTATACAATAGACCGAAACGTCTTGTACATATTTTTTAAAACCATTCTATTAATTCTTTATTATATTACAACAACTCAAACATATATCCTGCCTTCCTATGTATATTCCTGAACGGCAAGAATCTTCCTCTCTATTTCAATAATAAATCGAATATTATCTACACAATTGCAGAATATAATAAAAACACGAACTTATGAAAAGAAGGTATAAGAAAATGAAAGCACTGACGTTTGGCGGAATTAAAAATGTTGAATTAAAAAATGTAAACGACCCAGTTATTCAAAAACCAGATGATATCATTCTAAAGATTACATCTACAGCAATCTGTGGTTCAGACCTCCATCTCATACATGGTATGATACCCAAAATGCCCAAGGGGTTTATTCTTGGCCATGAAGCAATGGGCATGATTGTGGAAACTGGTTCTGAAATAACCAAATTAAAAAAAGGTGACCGGGTAATCGTACCTTTTCCAGTCGCTTGTGGACACTGCTGGTACTGCGAACATGATTTGTGGAGCCAGTGCGATAATTCTAATGACCATGGAGAAACTGGCGGCATGTTAGGATACAGTGAGCTCTTTGGTGGATATGATGGTGGACAGGCTGAATATCTAAGGGTTCCTTATGGTAATGTTGGACCAAGAGTGGTTCCTTGGGAATTATCTGACGAACAGGTTCTATTCTTAACGGATATTCTCCCTACTACATATTGGGGGACTCTTATAAATGGTGGCGTAAAGCCTGGGGATACAGTAGTAGTTCTTGGATGCGGACCGGTTGGCCTGCTTTCACAAAAATGGGCAGCTTACGCAGGCGCTAAACGGATTATCGCAGTAGATTATGTGGAGTATCGGTTGGCCCATGCCAAAAAATATAATCAAGTGGAAACCATTAATTTCAATGATTATGACAACACTGGTGAATATATTAAGGAAATTACACATGGAGGTGCAGACGTTGTTATCGATTGTGTGGGTATGGATGGTAAAATGTCCGTATTGGAAACTGTCGAAACCAAGTTGAAACTCCAAGGTGGTTCTAAGTCAGCCATAGAAATGTCTGCACAAGCAGTACGCAAGGGTGGTACTGTATCTATTGTCGGAGTATACGGTTCCAGATACAACATGTTTCCTTTCGGAGACTTTTTTTCCAGAAATGTCACGTTAAAAATGGGTCAATGCCCTGCCCATTCTTATATTGATCCCATTCTTAAACTCATTCAAAAGGGAAAATTTGATGCCACAGATATTATTACCCATAAAATACCTTTAGACAAAGGCAGTCATGGATATGAGATTTTTGATCGAAAAGAAGATAATTGTATTAAGGTAATTCTGAAACCTTAATACAATGAAAAGCAAAGTATAGGAATGATACGTCCTATACTTTGCCTCTATTTAAGAAGATTGTAATTTCATTAATATTCCTTACCTTTTTGCCTTACTAGGGCGAATCAGAGCATTGAAGCCAACAGCGCCTATACCAACTACAATAAGGCTTAACAGAATAAGTACCCCAGGGACCAGCCCATTATTTTCACTTGAAAATCCCACTGTAAGTGCTTGTAAAAAGCTGTCTGCTGCTTTAGGTCCAATCTGAATTTGCTGACGAGATATTTCATTTCCTTCATAGAGGACTACAATATTGTGGGTTCCAGCTTCAATATCTGTTGGGATATTGAATTGTGCTTCAAAGGACCCAGCCTCAGAGGAATTAACAAATCCTAATTGTTTTGCTTCTGATTGTATTTGAATTTCCAAGTTTTGAATATTTTGCGTAAAACCAGAACCTAGAATATTTACTGTACTTCCAACGTGTACCATACTTCCATTTGTTTCAGTGATATCTAAAATCCCTTTCGTATGAATAACCGCATTCACATCCACAATTGCATCCTTAGTATTATCAGTTACAACCTTCTCTGAATCATTCTCCAAGGTTTCTCCATCGCCAATATTAGCATCAGTTTGTTCCTCCTCATCCTGCACAGTTTCATTGCTTTCTTCACTGGATAAGGCATCAGCATTATTAGTGGAAGGTTCACTTGTAATAGAATCTGTACTGGCTTCCATTTTGTTCCCATCTACATTTGATGTACCATTGGACTTATCTGAAACACTGCTACTTGCACTAGTTGTGCTACTCTCCTTATTTGTGTCACTTTGCGTAGTGTCACTTTTCACTGTACTGCTATTTTTATCTTGGGTAGTACTCTTTGTACTAGCAGCCGTTGAAGTACTTGTTTTACTGGTTGCAGTTGTTGCAGTTTTCTCTCCTGTGGTACTGTTTGTTTTACCAGGATTAGAACTGCCTGATTTTGTGGTGGTTTGGCTATTTGTAGTATCTGCCTTTGTATTATCTGTTTTCGTACTGTCTATTTTCGTACTATCTGTTTTCGTACTGTCTGTTTTGTCTGTTTCAGTCCCACTTATTTTGCTTGGTGTGCCACTGTCCTTGCTATTCTCAGCTGTACTAGCAGGTGCTGTAGTAGGTGTTGTTTTACTTCCTGCTGGTCCATCTGGTGTATCACCCTTCGTCTCATCATAACCCGGCCATGGTACTGGTACTCCCGTAGCATCATCAAAACCATCTAAATCACAATCTTCAAGAGGTGCTGCATACACTATTGCAGAACCCCCAGGTACTGTGAGTACCAATACAGAAGTAAATATAAAAGCAAAAATAAATTTATATAATTTATTCTTAAATTTTAGACCAACTATATTTTTCATAGAATCAAATTCTCCCTTCTTAAAGTTACGCTAACCTAGTTAAGATTAGCGTGTCAAAAGCTATACGCAAAAATTTGCTAATGAATTATGCATTTATATTATTTCTCAGCCTAAAATAGGCTTTTGACACTCTAATTCTAGTTTAATAGTTTAGCTTACATCCTGCCCCAATAGGCACTCCATCTTCAGGTTGACTATTGCTATATTCACCATTATCGTCATCAGAAAACTCTGATTCATAAGACTCTAAATCATTAAAAATGTTGTCATTCAAACTGTTCTCCTGACGTCCTACAATGGCTGAGGCAACCATGGCACCAGTAATATTGGTAGCAGTTCTACCTGTATCAGCAATT
This sequence comes from Anaerocolumna sp., assembly GCA_031975295.1. Taxonomy (GTDB): domain Bacteria; phylum Bacillota; class Clostridia; order Lachnospirales; family Lachnospiraceae; genus Anaerocolumna. The sequence continues at coordinate 6,685 of DALYNO010000016.1, forward strand.
GCAGAGATAGGGATACTTAAAACAATAAGCTCTAAAGGCAATCCTACTGCTGTTAAAACACTGGCTGTAGTAATGGTTGCTGTACCCGGTACACCTGCAGTTCCAAGTGAAACAAAAAGACTGACTACTGCTAATAGAATATAATCTTTTACCTCGTAATTGATTCCAAGACCATTTATTCCGTATATAGCAATCAAAACTGGCCATATACCTGCACAACCTGGCATTCCAATTGTTGTTCCAAGTGGTGTTGTAAAATTGGCAACCTTTGGATCTACACCTATTTTGTTAACAAGTATACCTGTTGACATAGGTAATGTTCCAGCGCTTGATTGTGTAGAAAAACCTACTATTTGGGCAGGTAATATTTTTCTAAAGAATTTGAAAGGGTTTATTTTTGCAAAGGCTTTTAACAGTACTGCATTAACAACCCAAGTATCTAGGGCAAAAGCTATAAAGGAAACCATAAGTAATACAAGGAGTGACCACATAATACCTGAACGGCTAACACCATTACCTGTTGCCGTTACAATCAATGCTAATACTGCATAGGGAGTTAAACGAATAATAAAGTCCACTGCTTTAAAAATAATTTCTTTCACTGCTTCAACAAAACTTTTAAATATTGCTACTTTTTCACGCTTCTTATTTGCAACCAACACATAGGATACTGCTATTAATACAGAAAATAGAATCATTGGAATGGTATTTTCTTCAGCAATATCACTCACCACATTACGAGGAAAGAATCCAATTAATACCTGAGAAAAGGGTACTACCTTGCTTTTAAAGGTCTGTGCATCTAAGCCTTCAATGGACAAATAAGAATTTCTTCCTACACCAAATATTAATCCTAAACCAAGTGTTAATACAATAGCAAGGAACGTTGTCATTAACAGCCAGAATATGGATCGGACACCAATACCTTTTAACTGAGCTGTTGACCCTAAGGAGGTAATACTGCTTAATATGGATATGATAATAAGAGGACTTACAATAGCATTCAGCGTACTGACATAAATTTTACCTATAGGCGTAACCCATGTAGTATGACCTGAGAAGATTATTCCTACTACAACACCTATAACTAAAGAGCCTAAAATGATTGCTGTAAAGTTAACTTTTCTTTTTTGTAAGTTATATATAATGATAAATAATGCAAATACAACTGCAAGAGCTGCTGCTGATAACCAGTCTATATTCATAAGCTGTCTTCCTTTCCTGTCTGTTCGAGAAATTGTTATATCTAACATTAATGAAATATCAGGATATGCATGCATTTCCTGATATTTCATATTAACACCCATCTGCCTGCTTAAGCACGCGTACAATACAAGATTTACTTCTATGAACTGCATATGCGATTTACTTTTTGCCAATTTTTCGACCAGTTATGTCAATTTCTATTTCTTTACTGTAAAGCTTACCGTGAAAGATTTTGAGATATGATTGCTGCCTGTTACAGTAACTGTGGCTTTGTATGTTCCAGCCTTTAATTTAGTAACTGGTTTAAGTGCAAAAACAGCACTGTCATTTGGCTGTAAACTATTTATTGCAGATTGTGATAGTTTAAAATATTTACTTCCGGAGCCAGATAATGTTAATTGAAGCTTTCCTGTAGGCCCTCCTAGATTTTTCACAGTTACACCATATGCCTTCTGACCTTTATAGCCAACTTTTGCAGCTGGGAATGTGTAATTACCTGTTTTAGATAATGAAATACCATATTTATCCGGCTTTAAAACATTATCCAGCGCTTTTACTGCTTCACTGGCAAATTCAACTTTGCTCAGTCCATCTATTGCACCTTCTGCTGCTACTGCGTTAGGTGTTTGAAGTACCCAAGCCAGTTCAAGCATATATTCAGTATAAGTTCCATCGTTTGCTGCGTTTTTATGAATCCATTGTTTCGTAACAGGTTCTGCTTGATCTTTGTTATAACTAATTAAGAATGGCAGCTGAAGACGTATTGCATTGGATGCATCACCAGATTCCCAAGGGGCTGTTGTTGTAGCTGTGCCTGATAAATCACCGTTTGGATAGTAGGAAATACTATTATTTTTCTTAGAATTGTTTTCTGTAGTAAAGTTACCTAAATATTTGGCAAGCTCACCATAAAGGTAGCTGATATTACCATTTCCGTTTGTAAGGTTCACATTATTTCTGGAATTGAAAGCACTTGTTGCTGCAGTTACTTTATCAGCATCAGCTCCACTACCAAATGTCAATTGATTACCTATGGTAGTATCATAGACATAAACTCTGTCATAACCATATTGTTTTGCTTTCGCAGCAACGCTTCCGATGATTGCCTGTGTATTATGGCACCAGGATGCACCAAAGAATATGAGGTGATCACCAGGAGAATTTAGTAAGTTAATTAATTCAACAAAATTAACTTGATGCAGAGCAAAACCTTTTTGGTCAGCATCTGTGAATATTTCTGTAGTTGTTGCACCAGTTCTGTTACCTAGTGGATCTGGTGTTCCATTGTTATAATTAAAATAGGTTGCGGAAGCATTATATACTCTTTTAAAGAATGCAAAATCACTTCTTATACTTGCAGGTTTTGCAGCTCCTTTACTTGCGCCTTCTCTAAAAACTTTGACTATACTTGCAGTCGCTGCTTTTTCATTATAATCATCTCCGTCTTTTAGACTAAAGGATGCTTGTATTTTGGGATTTCTCTGATTATTAAAAGAAAATAACAAAGTGTCTGTGGAGCTATAACCACTAATTAATTCATCTGCTTGTAATAAAGCAGTTATTCTGTTCCACAATTCATATACTGATGTTCCATTGGCTGTCTTAAATACTGTATCACTCTTTGTTATGTCTAGCTGATATCCATCAATAAATGGATCAAAATGATATATTTTAGTGATTCCGTCTTTTTTAGCTTGGGTATTAATGGTACTAAGTACTGTTTGTGTCGTCTTAAGCTTAGGACTGCCAAATACAATATAATAATTTCCTTGGCTGCTTAAGATATCAAGTAAACGTTCTTGTGTAACGGATTCAAAAACATGATCTGAAGTTATATTATCATAAGAGTCGGCAATGTAGTCTCCTGTTGTTCCTTTTGTAACCTTACTCCAAGGATATGGACTGGGATTTGTTGCTTTTGCTGAGGCAACACTACTAAATATTGTAGTAAAGGCTAATGCAAATGTAAGAATACCGACAGTTGTTTTTCTTAAAATAGATTTCATAAATTTCCTCCCTGTTAAATTAATTTTGTCTACGAATTGAAAGAGCAACTATAACTCCTCTTTTAATTCATACTATACTAATATGAATTGTATGTTTTCTATGAATTGAATAATAGCACAGGGAAATTTAAATGTCAATCATTAATATTTAAAATTTTGGTAAATTTAGTACAATACGGAAGACAGCTAATCCTTTGAACTAAAAACCTAATAAAGCTAAGTTCAACCTTTACTGAAAGCCCTTAAAAGATTACACCCAGCTGGGTATACAAATACAAAAAGCCCTGAACCCAGGGCTTTTTATATCAGAAACATTGTAATAATTGCAATTTTACAGTACCATTTCATCTTTGAGCCCTTTCAGATTGATTTAAAACAATCATTTCTGCTTCATTTAAAGATTGCGAGGTACTTTCTATTCAGCTCTTATGCAAACTGATTGAGATCTATCATATAGATACAGGGTTTTCCTTCTCTGTCAGATACAAATATCACGTGACGGTTATCCTCAGTAAAACAAGGATGTGGATGACTATCTTGGGGAGAGCCATGAACTGCACTCCAGGAAGTGCCATGATAACATAGCTTTCTTTCTGTTTTCATCCCAACATCCACTAAATAGATAAAGTCATTTTTCATTTCATTGTCATTCTCGTTCTCTGCCAGATTTAATAAGTGAATGGGCACATCACTGCCCTGGGCATCCCCCACCATATAATTATACTTCTTATCACAGATAAAATGTGCATAGGGAGAACAAGGCATAAGAATTTCTTCTTCCATTGTATCAGGATTAATCAATCGAATATTTTCAATCTTATCTCCTGTAGTTTCCCTGTATACATAAGCAATTTTCGAACCGTCAGGTATCCAGAATTCATGAGTTATAATGAGATCACTAGGTTGTTCCTTTAAACAGCGATAGTTACTGCCATCACTTTGAACCACCCATAATCTGGCATCTATTAAATCATAAGGACCTTCATGGCAAAACAGGATTGTGTTAGGATCACCAGGTCTAATTTGGGCATGACCAAACCAACAATCCTCCTCCACTACCGTGTGATAACCTCCAGTCTTAAGATCAACATAAACAATACGGCAATGGGGTTTGGCCTGGCAGGTGATAGCAAAGAAATCCCAGTTGCCTCCTTTTTGTCTCTCTGGCAGGGAATCTATTTTAGTCTCTACAATAGCAAGATATCCATTATCCTCACTCATCCCCCAACCTCCACCGCTATAACCTTCCGGAACAAGGTATACCAGTTCTTTCTCTAAGGTAGACAAATTTAGTCTGAAGATTCCTTGCTTTTGCTGATAAAATATGAATTTATCATCCGCTGAGATCACACCGCCATAATCATCTAATCCCTCACCTTCTGTAAGCTGTAGGGCTTCTCCACTTTTTAAATCCATTAAATATAACTGTCTGTCTTCCTTGATTTTGGTACAATACAACAATTTAGAGCCGTCTTTTGTTGTCATACGATTGTAAAAGTACATATGGTGGCTGACTCTGGTTGGATCAGTTAACCTCATAACTTCTGTACCTGTGTTCTCATCTATATATGTAATAAAATTATTATATATCTTATCTCCAGCTGCCAAGTTTATCCTTCTTTCCTATTTATTTTATCAGTTATGACATTTGATTAAAAACATTCTCCTCCTGGATATAAGGTGGAAGCGTATAGTTCCTTTGTTTGGGGTATAGGTGCCCCAGAAGGCTTTTCACTAAGACTATACTCTAAACCACTAAATATCCAAGCTGTTTTTGGTGAATAAATGATAACGTCTTCTATTCCTCTTCCAAATAAATCACCATGCAGTACATAGCCATCCTGCGGAAATGTTACCACTGCTTCCATATTTCCGTTATACAAAGTCGGATTTACACCACCACCTCTTCGATAAGCAAGAATATAGTCCTTTCCATCACCATTCCAATTATGCAGTGTATTCACAATTGTTAGCCAACCTTCCTCCTTTCTGTCTTCTTTCCATATTTCCTTACCATTACAGTCTAATAAGAACATTCCATCTTTACCATTCCATTGGCCTTTATAACCATCACCCCTCTGTATTCTATCCAAGCCAGCCATTTGGAGTCCAGGTTCCTCTGGGATAAATTTACCTAGAGCAATATGCTGAGATTCAATGGAGCCTTCATACCGCCACAGTTCTTCACCCTGGGCGTTATACAAGCAGGTTACACTTCCACCTACAGCTATTTCAACTTTACCATCTCCATTTACATCACCAATCCATATGCAATCTGCATGATCAGAAAGATTCTTGCAAGACCATAGCACATTACCATTATGATCTAACAAATCATAACCGGCCATTACTTCATCATACCCATCGTTATTTACATCATGTACCCAAGGATAATGTCCCAGGTTACCTTCATGGGTCCAAAGTAACTCAAAATCTTGATTCATTGCCCACATATGAAAATATCGATCTTTTAAAATAATATCCCTTGGTCTTTCATTTCCACTTAGATTTGCAATTATGATACAGTCATGAGCATATTCTGATGGTAAATCATATTCTTTTTTTATGTTACCTGTCCTGCCTTCTAAGACTAAAAACTTCTTATTCATAACACAAAGAATTTCTAGCTGACCATCTCCATCAATATCATAAATCTGGGCTGGGAAGTCTGAGCCAAATCCTCCCGACTTTTCTAAGGCCTTACCTCTTTGCCAAAGCAGCTCTCCACTTAAGTTATAGGCGGTTATACATGTAATCTGGTGAGGTACATAACGGTCATCGATATCACTATCTGCCTGTACAAACACAAGCTCCATTCTGCCATCCCCATTAATATCCCCCAGAAGCCCCTTGCCGCCACCGGCTGCTTCTATTGAGATTGTCCCTAATAATTTAACCTCCATAGTCTATCCTCCAATTCTGAATTTATAGCATTCTATAATAGATTCATTCACAGCCTTAATCGGGCTGTAGACACTTTAATCATAATATCTTGCTTGACAATTATTACTACATGGCCAACCAAGGTAACACATATTTAAAATCCATATCGCTTCCATAATAGAATTTTGGATAACAAGGCTGGTTATAACAATTATTTTGCCATGCAACTCCACAGCGATACTGCACATCATGCATGAAGGTAAATAATTTATGCTCTGTAATATCCGTATTTAAGTAAATCCTTATTCCGCTGTCATCAGTCTTTCTAAGTATTATTTCCTCTCTAAAATCACCAAAGAGATCGGCAATTAAACATGGATTTCCCTTAGTTGTGTTATTGGTTATGGTGCCCACAGGATCTAACATAACTCCATGTATATGATCATTAATTACACCTGGCTGTATGGTACCAATATACTGTACACCATCGGTTATTTGTGTGGTTAAATCTCCTGCCCATCTAATACTCTGATTTGTGCCAAGTAAAGGGACCTTTAATTTATTTCCTTTACAGTCATAAACATCATTAACCCATACTTGAAGACCTCTGGTTTTCGTATCTATTTTACCTATCATACAACGACCTAAATCCACAGTAGCATATTCACCAAAAATTACATTTCCGGTCTCTGCATCTCTTAGGGCATATCCATATGGCACAGCGGCTCCCCCTTCAAAAACATTAAAAATTTCAAGACCGGGTCTATCTGGATCAATATTAGCTACATGTATAGCATCTCCATGACCCAACTTTGCTAAAATACCATCCGGACGGTAATCATAGCTGCTGTATAATAAAGTACCATCATGATCAATAACAGCACCTCCATAGATGATTTCCATACAGCCATCCCCATCTATATCAGCTGTTACCAGACTATGATTTCCTTGTCCTGCCAGCTTGCCATAAATCGGATTAGTTCCAACCATATCATGTATCATAGAATCATGAAATGGATTTGACATTGGTACAAAACCAGTATCCACACTAAAAGTCTCTCGAAATTTATTTTCAAAGAAATCATAAGCTACTACTGTAGTTCTTGTGTAATAACCACGGCAAATAATCAGATATGGACGTTCCCCATCCAAATATCCTACGCCTGATAAAAACCGGTCTACTCTGTTGCAAGGTTCAATTCTTGGCATTGCATAATCCCCCCAGAGTAAGCCATCATCTATCCTGCCCATTTTAAAACGAATTGTTTGCAATTCTTCACCATGACCACCAAACATGGTTAAGTATTCTGGTCCTTTAAAAATAAAACCTTCGAAATCTGATAACTGATTTTTTTCACTTCTTTGAGGTGCATAGACATTTATAAAGTAATGCGCTAATTCTAGGGCATCTTCTCTATTTAGTGGATATTCATAGCGTTTCTTTATACCAAAACACGCCTCTAAGGTAGAAGGCCATTGCCCCCTTATAACCTCCGGATGATCCTGCCAGGACATAAATAGTAAGGCCATATGTGCTAAGTAATCTTTCCCTGAACACACATAGTTATCGGTATGTGAGTACCCCTCCAAGCAATCTTCTGTAGGCATGGTAATATATTTCTCGCTCTTAATACTGCCATCTTCATAGTAACAAATCATCTTAGTGCCAGGTGCTGTTTTAACAGCCATTTCTGCTTTTCCATCACCATTAAAGTCATAAACCATAAATTGAGTATAATGGGCTCCAGCACGTATATTTACACCCATATCCAGCCTCCAAAGCAACGTTCCATCCAGTTTATAGCAATCCAGATAACATTTGCCTGTATACCCTTTATGTGAAACATCATGTGAATTAGAGGGGTCCCATTTTACTATATATTCATATTCTCCATCACCATCCACGTCTCCAATACTCATATCATTGGCATGATATACATATTCTTCACCAGAGGGAGTTACGCCTCCTTCCGGGCACTTTAGCGGTATATCCAGATAATTCGTCTCCCAGGCGCTAACCTTCCTGCAGACCTCTCCTTCTACTGAATCTTTCATAGGTGCAATGGCATAAACATCTTCTGACTTGCCATCTTTATCTAAGTAGTTGGTACTGTCTGTTACAACTGCATACCTTATATCATTTTTGTATATAACATAATCCGTACCTGTCATGCCTGTATCAGAATAGCCGCTTACTTCCTCCAATAATAACCGCCAGCTTAGGAATATCCCATTATTTGTCTTTACAGCCACCAGTCCACGGTTTAATTTCTCCAGTTGTTCTTGAAATACCTTCTGTACTGGAGTTTTAAGTACCTCATCCCTATCTCTCTCCACCCCATCTAATACTGGCATCACTTTTATATAATGGGGTACATGGGTGGCTTTCTTAAGAGTATATTCCAATGTATTGGTTTTATCCATTAGGCGATATTCCATGGTATCCGTATCTTTATCTGCCCAATATACATGGTAACAGGAGGCACCTGAAACTTCTTCCCAACTAATTGTTACAAATGTATCTTTGATATCTTTTATCCAAACTCTCATGCAATCTAATTCCTTTCAATCCATAAGTTCTCATAACAATTTTCTAATGAATATGAGGGTATAATCTTACTTAAGCTCTTTAATGGATTCGTTTACCAAATCCAGCGCTTCCTCCATGTTTTTCGGCAGAAATTCCCTTATGAATTCCAGTGCCATAATAACATTTAGACACCACTGAGAAACAAAATTAGTAGATATCCAAGGTATTTCTCTTAATGTTTCCTGGTTTCCTGCATTTTTCATACTATGATATGAAAATCCAGCCCTGTCATTTTCTAAAAGGATACCTTGCAGCAGAATCCTCCAGGTTGTTCTTGCTAATTTATCATCCTTAAAATATGCCCCGCCATATGCACCCATAGCAGCTGCCATAAAGGGAAGGGAGAACTCCCGCTCTCCAATGATTCCACCAGACTCTTCTAATTGGTTAGCTCGGTCCAAATAGTAGAAACGTCCGTAGTCTGCCAGCATCTTTTTCCACTCTTCATCCTCCAGTAATTCACCAAGTTCCAGCCATACCTGTGCAGCTCCCATACATATTTGCAAGTGGGTGCCACCAGCCCCTCGCTCACCAATATAACGCAAGTGGTTATCCATGGGATTGTATTCAAAATCTGGTCCTGAAATAAGTTTGAGTGGTGCTTTTTTTATATCTTCAATACCAGTACGAATTTTTTGCTCGTATTCCGGATCGTGAAATCGTTCCCATCTTGTCATCCAATTAGAGCAAAAACTTGACCAGTCCGGGCCAGTTCTAGCATGGGTTGGATATACCATTTCTTCTTTACTGTAAAAATATCTGAGAGGATTCATGTTTAATGTAGCATGGTCGCCATCTTTTACTTCTTCCAATATATCTCCCATTCTATAATCTCCTGTGAGATAATAGTAAAACCTGTGATGACCAGCCATAGCTATTCTGGCCTCTTTACAAGAGCACCCCCAATGCCTTACATTATGTCTGGAACCAATACCCTTTAACGGACCTAAGTGATATATGTCTACTTCGCTGCAATGACGGCTCATCGCTTCTGCCAGGATAAATATATCCTCTCTGCCTGTACGCAGAAAAGCCAGCCACAGCCATAAAGTGGGCACCAATTCTGTATTCTGCCAAGCATAACCTCCCATATCATAACGCCAGCAATGGCGATATGGATCATAAGTATGCATTACATCTCCATAGTTGAACATGCCATACCAATTTCTAAGTTCAATTTCCTGTTTATAGAAATCTATAGCCTCATCTAATTGTTTCTCCACCCATTGTTCGAATTCTGTTTCTCTTTTAGGCAGACTAAAAAAGCCTAATACCCTGCTGTTATGGTAATAGTCCGGTGTTCCTAAATAAATGGGCGGTTTCTCAATCTGTACTCCGAATTCTTGCATCTCCTGATCCGATGGAATTAGTTTATCAAAGCCAGTAAGACTAAAGGTATTCGTATTGGCAATTCCATAGGGTGTTGCACCTACCTCTGGAAAACCTTCGTAATAAGTTTGATCATAACCTTGGTTTGCATAATGTCTAAAGTCCATTGGTTCTGCTTTTGGGGTCCAGAACCATACAGTAGCTTCCATCTCATCCCTATCCATATTCATAAAGGAATAGCCCGAAGGATATTTTCTCCAAAAATCTCTCATAGCAAATAATAAACTTCCATTTTCACCGCCAAAGGCAGCAGTACCTGGTGCACGATATCCATGAAGCCCTTCCACATAACAGCAGCCTTCTTCCACGTTTTTGCAAATGGCAAAATGACTTACACTATCTTGAAAAATTTCATAATTACTCCAGGTTGGTATATGATTAGCTGCTTCTGTAATCTCTTTAGAAACATAAGATAAATCCACTAGCTTTCCATCTATTTGATTTTGATATATGCCTTCAGGAATTCTAGGCCTCCAGGTAAGCAGAAGATTAATTGCTTCATGAAATACACCGTAATCTGTTCCAAATTTTATATGCCTGTTATATTTCCTGCCTTCTAAGGGGCAAAAGAACCGGATTCCAATTCCCTTTAGAAAGTCTCTTTTTTCATCTCCATCATAGACAAAGGTATGAGAGAACTCTAATTGTTTCAGGTCCAGATAAACTCTTATCCGCAGGGTAAAAGGAATCCTTTCTTCTCCATGCTCCCTGATTAAGTGAGTACCCTTAATACAAAATCCTAAGGATAGTGGTCCTTTATCCTCAAGGGTTACAAGTTCTATTTCACCAATCCCTGTTAATTCTTTAGAAACTCTAACACTCCCCGTACTTTCTCTTTGTTCCAGCACCAGAACTGCATTTGCCTTTGTTACCCTTTTTATGCCATCAATATATATATCCTTCACAAGATCAGTTCCACTTTTAGGAATAATCAAGGATATTCTCTCGCCCTGGATCTGATATTGCTCTGAAGTCTCAAGGAAAACTATCTGTTTTTCATCATTCATTATGTTGTATGTAGGGCAAAGCTTTACAATTTTACCCATTCTGCTACTATCAGCAGTATGGGCTACCCATTTAATAGTGCCATCAGGCCAGTATGCAGTAACTCTAGACTGAACAGGAATCTGTTCTTTTTGTTCATTCTCCAGTAAAAAATCTGCACTGGCATTTACTTCACCCTTATTCCACGCGCTGCCAAATGTAGTATATCCGCTTGGAATACGATTTTCTAAAATATGAAGCTTCATATTTACACCTTCTATATCGTAATTTGATATCTATAAAATAATATGACCCGCTGAATCTTATGAACTAATACAAGAAGAGGCTACGATATCTTAAGCGATACCGAAGCCTCTTATGTTCTTAAGCTTTTCTGCCTAATATACCTTACTATTTGACTTCTATAGGATTTGCGTATCCAAAGACAAGCCCTATATTATCTTGATTGATCCGCCTGATACATTTCATTGATTTCTTTGATTAGATCAGCTCCACCACGTTGTTCCCATACTTGATATTGTTGTTCTAATGTAGCATCATCAAGCTGTCCGCAGATATATTGCGTTCTTGCTCTGTCTAGAATATCCTTAAGATCTGTACCAGTTTCAGCATTTACGTTAGAACTTACTAAATATCCAGATGCTGGATTAAATACTGCTATATCTATATTCGCTAATTTAATCGCTTCTTCTTCTAATACACGTTCTGATTTTTCAACAGTTTTCATATTTGGCAGATCAGGAACATAGGAAATAACCTGATTCAGACCTAATTGAGGTTTATCCTGCACTTCTTTATCTGCTAGTAGATCTACTATAAAGCCAGCTTCGCTGATTTCATGATCTCTTCCTTCAATACCATAGTCCGCTAAAATGCTCA
>DALYNO010000017.1:0-18583 GCA_031975295.1 Anaerocolumna sp.
TGGAGAAAGAGTCTGCTCTGATGCAAGAGAAGTCTTTCTTCATGGGAAGCACATAGGTGAACTGGGACAGATGACACTATCAGAACTTCTTAAGTATTTGGAAGGGATACCAAGGGAAGAATTATCAATGTTTAGTAAGAAGGTTATAACAAATGTAAGTCAGAAATTAAAACATCTTATTGGGTTTCGATTAGGACATTTGACTTTATACCGGGAGATGTCGTCGCTAAGTGGCGGTGAGGTACAGCGCATCTTTCTCCATCACCATTTAGAGTCAGGAATGGATTCCCTCATTTATGTCTTTGATGAGCCCATGGCAGGATTACATCCCTCTGAAAAGCAAATTATGATTCATGCGGTTAAGAAATTAAGAAGTATTGGAAATACTGTAATTGTGGTAGAGCATGATAAAGAGATGATTTGCCAAGCTGATCATATTATTGAAATTGGCCCCAAAGCAGGTGTAGAAGGCGGAACAGTAGTTTATCAGGGGAATTACGAGAATTACAAGAAAGGGAACACGCTGCTTAGCCAGTATCTATCCAATCAATGTCTTATGCCAGAACGGACAAATAGAAAAAATATCGTTAAAGAAGACTGTCTTACTTTGGAACATGCAAGTACACATTATCTAAAGGATTTAACAGTAGTATTCCCACTGCATGCCTTAGTTGGGATTGCTGGTCCATCAGGCAGCGGTAAGAGTTCTTTGATTGAGGAGACATTATTAAAACGACTTGCCAATGCCAGAAAATATGGTTATGTAAATGGTTTAGACGGTGTAGAACGAATCAATGGTTTTGTGAAGATATCCCAGGAACCCATTGGAAGAAGTTCCAGTTCAACACCGGCCTCCTATATTGGAATCTGGGATAAGGTCAGGGAACTTTTTGCTAATCAACCGGAAGCGAAAAGAAGGAACATGAGTGCCGGTCATTTCTCCTTTCATTCAAAAGGCGCATGTTCAGACTGTGGTGGAAGTGGTTATGAACGAATCTTTCTGACTGCTGATTTCTCTATAGATAAGCGGTGTAAGACGTGCCAGGGCAAAAGATTTCAGCATGAAAGCCTTATGGTAGAATATAAAGGCAAAAGGATTACAGATATATTAGAAATGAGTATTGCACAGGCATGTATATTTTTTATCGATCAAGGCAGTATTTTAAAGCCTCTTCGTATCTTAGATCAAATAGGCATGGGATACTTAACACTTGGTCAGCCTACTTCTTCTTTAAGCGGCGGTGAAGCACAGCGAGTAAAACTTGCCAAAGAACTGGGACAGCAGAGGGGTGGAAATACACTCTATGTATTGGATGAACCAACCACCGGACTCAGCTTGTATGACACGGCATTACTGTTAAAGCTGTTAGATCAGCTGGTTAACAGTGGAAATTCAGTGATTGTTATTGAACATAATCAAGAAGTCTTAAAGAAATGCGATTATATTATTGAACTTGGTCCAGAGGGTGGAGATTTGGGCGGTGAAATCATTGCCCAAGGAACACCGGAACAACTCATAGACAATCCAAATTCCAAGACAGGGAGGTATCTAAAATGACCTTACAAACCCAGATGGATAGGATAATAAATAAAAGTTACAGCAATATTGGAGGCATAATTGTACAAAAAGGTGGCAAAACATTATTTGAAAGCTATTATAACCAATGCAATTGTGACAGCACTTTTCATGTTTATTCAGTAACAAAAAGTATCATTTCTATATTGATTGGTATTGCTATAGACCAAGGTCATATTATAAGCCTCAACCAGAAGGTATTGGATTTTTTTCCTGACTATACAGTGAAAAGTGGAGAAAATACCATTCAAAATGTAACCCTAAAGAATCTGCTAACCATGACGGCTCCCTATCAATATAAATCAGAACCTTACTCAGAATATTTTTCAAGTGATGACTGGGTAAAAAGTTCCCTTGATTTATTGGGGGGGAAGGGAAAATTAGGAGCGTTTCGATATACGCCTGTTATAGGTCCAGATATATTGTCTGGTATCCTAGTAAGATCAACTGGACAATCCGTGATAAAGTTTGCATCAGATTTCTTATTTTCACCATTGGGAATTCATGTCTCAGGTAATGTGGTTTTTTCTAAGCAGCAGGAACAACTTGCTTGGTATGAAGAGAAGAATACCAAAGGCTGGGTTGCTGACAAAAATGGAGTAAACACAGCGGGTTGGGGACTCTCACTGACAACCAGGGATATGGCAAAGATAGGTCAGCTATATTTGAATAGAGGTGTGTGGAAGGATAAAGAAATTATATCGGCAGGGTGGATAGATGAGAGTATAATGGAACACAGCAGATGTAATCAATATAAGCTGTCCTATGGTTATCTGTGGTGGATGATAGATGATATAGAACATAGTTATGCTGCTATGGGAGATGGTGGGAATGTGATTTACGTTAATAGTAAGAAGCAAATGGTGGTGTCCATTGCATCTCTTTATAAGCCTAACGCAAAGGATAGGATTAGATTCATGAAAGAGTATATCGAACCAGTATTTGAAAAGTATGAATAAGAAACAACAGCATCTATAGGTGAATTGTATTTAAAATAATTTTAACAAAAATAATTACTTTCTTCTTTTATTTATGCCCAATCTATATTAGAATGTGATTTTAGGAGAGCTACACTAAATAAAAGGAGAAAAAATAAATGCGTAATGAGAAGACCATCGGTGTAATATATGCAGTTGCGGCATATACGTTATGGGGGATTTTGCCTATCTATTGGAAGTTGATAAACAGTGTGTTTTCAATTGAGATTTTGTCTAACCGTATTGTTTGGGCTTTTGTATTTACAATCATTATTATTGGTGTAACCAGACAATGGAATGAGCTTAGGCGTATTGCAAAAGATAAGAAACAAATGATATATATTTGTATTGCTTCCATTTTGATTGCGTTTAACTGGGGATTATATATTTGGGCTGTTAATGCAGATAAAATTGTTGATGCAAGTCTGGGATACTATATCAATCCATTATTAGCAGTGGCGCTGGGCGTTGTTATTTTTAAAGAAAAGTTATCTATATGGCAGGGAAGTGCATTGGTTATGGCGGGTATTGGTGTACTAATTAAAACAATGCAGTATGGTAAAATTCCTTGGATTTCTTTAGGACTAGCTATTTCTTTTGCTTTATACGGTGCAATCAAGAAATCAATTAAGGCAAATTCTATAGTAGGTTTAACCCTTGAAACAACAATCCTTACACCTGTTGCGTTAATCTATATAGCTTCAAGACAGTTTAATGGAATAAGTGCATTTCAGAATGAAGGTACAACAGTAATTCTTCTGTTGATAGGTGCCGGTGTTGTGACAGCTGTTCCCTTATTACTTTTTGCAAGTGGTGCAAGAAGGCTTCCTATGTCCGTGCTAGGTTTCACCCAATATATTTCACCAACCATAAGTCTTATTATTGGAGTTTTCTTGTATCATGAGAATTTTACTGCAGTGGATATGGTAGGTTTTGGCTTTATATGGGTTGCACTTACATTATATTCTGTTTCACAAATAAATGTAGCTAAAAGTAAAAACTACTTAAAACAAGTTAGCTAGTATATATTTAAATTTTAACCCAATCAATGGAATGATAAAAGTTCTTGATGCTGAGGACTTGCAGGGTAATCGCTTAAATAAAAGGACAGTAATGCAAAAATGTAATAATAACTTAAGATTTCCTCCATTGACTTTACCAGGTCAGTCAACATATAATATTACCATATTTTGCCATGAAATATGTGACTTATTTATTTGTGGTAATGGATTTGGAGGAACAAATATATGTTTATTCAATACAAGAAAAGAAAAAAATCTAAAAGCATCTCCATTATATTAAACCTATTCCTGCTATGTCTGCTAACTGGCTGTGGGGGTGGGAATACTGCCAGTAAGACCAGTAGCAGCCAGATAACTCTCACACCAATCACCACACCTTCTAAGGATGGGTCAGAACAAAGGGATAAAGAGATAGAACCAACAACTTTGGCAGTGGAAGACACCAATATTAATGAAGTCAATGCTGCGAAAGACCCTAATCTTAAGGATTTTACAGCATTGGATCAGTATTTTAAAGCGTATACTTTTGATGTTGTATATGACAAAAAATTAGAGATTTATCAGCGAACCTATCAAGTTCATGGTGAATATGACTTAAATGGAGATGGGACAGCAGATAAGATAGAGGTTGTATTAGAGGCTGACTATGAAAAGGACTCCTATATTGACATAAATGGTGAGAAAGCAATATTGAATTTAAGCAGCCCATCCGGCGAAGTACAGGTGATTGACTTAGATAGTAAGGACACTTATGCAGAGGTAGCTATTTTTGATGGAGGACCAAGTGGGGATCCAGCATATGCCTTATATCGATATGATGGGAGCAAACTAATTTATTTGGGAACAATCGATAGATATGCATTGGCTAATGGACAGGGAAAGTTTGTATCATGGTTTCATTTAGCCAATCATTTTAAGCCGCAATTCTTTTCAGCATGGAGTGAAATTAAGAATAATGAATTTGTTTTTACGAATCATGAGGTAGAACAATATATAGGGAATACCTATGAAGTTGATGGAACTGGCTATTTTATACCATTAGAAAGTAGTCCAAAGGACTATTTTGAACATACGGTATGGGATCTAGAAGTCCAGAGAGAATTTAAAGCAACAAAGATAAAGCTCCTTGATATCCATATAAACGAGGAGGATCGGACATTAAACTGGTTCTACGTTGAACTTTTGGATGGGGAGAGAGGATTGTTGTATTTTTGGATAGGGGATTGAATTCACAGCAATCATATAGATTCAAGATTTATAATAATAGCTACTATATGCAAAATACTGCGAACTGCTGGTATATGGTAAATTAATTTACCGAATACCAGCAGAAAATTTGACTACTACTTCCATGTTCTACGAAATATGTCAATATACCCTGACTTCATAGACTCTTGCATGACTGTCACCATAGGTTTCGGTAACTTTTACCATGATTTTATCGCATACAATAGGTGCATGCAATTGATGAACCTTAAACCTGAGATAATTATCAATGATCTGTTCAGAATATACTTGTTTGTCTTCCTTATAAAAAATCAATTGATAATTTTTCACCAATGTAGTAGGAGGTCCCGGTATCTGATGCTTTTGGACCCGCTCAGACATGGAAATTGAGATTTCACGGCTTAAGTCAGAGTCAAATTTAATGTGAAGGGCTGACAACTGTATCGGTTCCGGAAAGGTTAGGCTAAGCCATGCTCCTTCATCTGTTATTTCTTCTGAAATCCAGCAGTTGGTGGAATCAGGTGTGCTTCTGGAAATACCGTTGATTACATGATTACACCTGCCATTCTCCACAGCGGAAGAGCAATGTATCAAAGCCTTACTTGCTAAATCCCTCTTATCTTCATTGTTAAGTCCAGGAATATAACAATCATCTCTTAAGAGTAATTGCTGTAATTCACTTATATGGGTGGATACTGCAGATGGGCGTATCCCTTTTGCAATGGCAAGAGCTCCAGCCGTTCCCGCCGCCTGACCGATTACGGCGCAGGTTCCCATTACACGGGTAGAACCAAAGGCCATGTGGGAAGCGCTTATAATTCTTCCTGCCAGCATAAGATTATGAATATCTTTTGCATAAAGGCTTTTGTAGGGAATGGTATATAGTTTATCTAAATGAATATAATCCGTAGGTTCCAATTTGGCTCTCAACCCGCCTGCTACATGCATATCCATGGGCCATCCGCCATATGCTATTGCATCATCAAATATACGACCCCCTATTAAATCCTGTTCTTTGAGTATATAATCCCCTTTAATTCTGCGGCTTTCCCGTTTGCCAGGAAGGAAGCCAACCCAATCAAGTACATAATTATCTGCCTTATGATCCCCTTTATTCTTAATATGGTCCCAAACACCATATAGTGCTTTTAGAAGTTCATCACGAATTTCTTCACCGTCTGATACAGTATGAAGTTCCTCACCCCCAAGCTCAATCCACCAATAACCATAAGTAATTTCACCATGATCACGAAGTTTAAGCTCCTCCTCGTTATAGGTATTAGCCCAATAAGGCTTTTGAAATGGAACTGGGTTTCCAGTATCGATTGCTCGAAACAATAGGGTATTACCCATAGTTACCTGGTCAGATTGCTCTGGGGCATGTGTTTCATCAAATACATCTCTTCCCTCACGACCGCTCATATATTCAGCTCCGGCAAGATATGCCAATGTACCATCTCCTGTAGCATCTGTGAAAAGCGAAGCTTCCAATTCAAATATTTTTTCTGTTGTAAGCTGTATGGCTTTTATTTTTTTTATTACTTTATCTTCTACCGTAACCTCTGTCATATGGGTATTCAGGTAAAGATCAAGATTTTTCTCGAAATGACATTTTTCCCATAGGATTGTATCAAATATTGAGAAGGACCACTGTGGATTGCGATTTTTATTTTCCAGTAGTATTTCTTCTAGAATACCGGTTTCCCTGGCATTTGGTCTTTTGCCATGACAATCGGCACCACATATATGCATTCTTATTTCTGAACTGGCATTACCCCCTAGTACCGGTCGGTTGTGGACTAATGCAGTAGAGGCTCCATGCCTTGCTGCTGCCATTGCAGCACATACACCGGATATTCCGCCTCCTACTATAACAATATCGTATTGTTTCCTAATCGGTTGTTTGCTCATACTATACCTCCAGATAATGATATCAATGTAATTATAGCGAAGTTAGCCATGTATTACCTTAAAAACACTGTAAGTAATCTTAAATATTCTGCAAGGTTATTGCGTACAGATTAGAAATGGATTAAAATAAAGTAAGTAAGGAGGGGGAAAATGGCCAAACAATCCTATATGGTATTAGTAGAATATCTAGAACAGATTGCAGCAGATTATGGAATACATATCTGTATCAATGATTTTTCTGGATTTGTCTTCCTTGACAGAGAATTAACAGAACTTCTTCAACCTTATATGATTCACAGCAATCCCTATTGCATGATGGTGAAATCAGATAAAGTTCTCTGGGACAAATGTCAGGCAATGAAGAAACCTATTGCAGAAAAATGCAGAAGGCTTAGAAGTTCCTTTTATGGCAAATGTCATGCTGGGGTGGAAGAGTATATTCTGCCTATATTTTCTAATGATCAATTAATTGGGACGGTTCATGGGGGGATATTTTCTTCCTATGAAACAGAAAGTAATAAGTTAGTAACAGAGATTGCCAGGACAGCTGGCTGGAATGAACCTAAGCTCTTAGGGTTATACCATGATTGTGTAAGCAGTCAGGTACCCCATATTCATAAAATCAATAGCCTTTTGGGGATTGCAGCAGAGTATATGGGACGGATTTATGATGATTTTGCAATAAGGAATCCGAAATTGTTTGGACACATCCGTTTTAACTCTGGTGAAGATAATATCCTTGGTCATACATTGGAATTTATCAAGAAGAATTATAAAGAGCAGATATCTGTAAGGGAGGTGGCAACCTTTTGTCACTGTAGTGTTTCTTATATCAATCATACCTTTAAGAGAAGAATGCATGTAAACATAAGAGAGTATATAAACCGATTACGAGTGGATGCTGCCAAATCATATCTTACTGGGACCAGTCTGCCAATTAAAGAAGTCTCTTCCAGTGTGGGGTTCCATGATCCAAATTATTTTTGTAAAGTATTTTCTGAAATATGCGGCGTATCACCTACCACATATAGAAAAGAGAAGATATTGAAGTAGTTGATTTAGGATTTAGATAAAATTAATATAGGAGGATTGTATAATGAAGTATTATATAGTGGATGCATTTACTGAAAAATTATTTCAGGGAAATCAGGCTGGTGTGTGTTTGCTTGATCATTGGCTTGATAAATCCATCATGCAGAACATTGCCATGGAAAATAACTTAGCTGAAACAGCTTTTGTTGTTAAAAAGGATGGAGTCTATGATTTGCGTTGGTTCTCTCCAGAAGTTGAAATTGATTTATGTGGTCATGCAACCTTAGCAAGTGCTTTTGTTTTAGCTAATTACGTTGATAAAAATAGTAATACATTTTCTTTTCATACAGTAAGCGGTGAATTAACAGTAGTAAAAAAAGGGGATTTGTATGAGATGGACTTCCCATTAAGGAGACCAAAACAAGTTGAAATTCTGCCTGTAATGGAAGAAGCAATTGGAACAAAAGTATTGGAAGCCCATCTATCAAGGGATCTTCTATTGCTTGTTGAATCAGAAGATGTAGTAAGGAACCTAAAACCTAATTTGGAAGTAATCAAATCAATCACAGATTGTTTTGCCGTAATTGTAACAGCAAAAGGGGAAACGGTTGACTTTGTTTCCAGGTTTTTTGCACCAAATGCAGGGATTCCAGAAGATCCGGTTACTGGATCTTCACATGCAACCTTAATCCCTTTTTGGGCGGACAGACTTTTAAAGGACCAATTAGTGGCCGAACAATTATCCAAAAGGGGTGGGAGGTTATATTGTAATAACTACGCCGAGAGAGTTAAAATATCGGGATATGCTACTATTTATTTGGAAGGAAATATTCAAATAGGTTAAAAGGGAAGAATAACATAAAAAAGAGGAAGCTATGAAATGAATATTACTGGGCTAGATGCGATCACAAAGAAGGATGATAAATAAATGGATAACAGAAAAGACAGGATTCAACTAAAACTATATTTAACCATGATTTTTTGTGTAGTTATCGCAATTTTTTTAACTTCAACGATCCTCTATGTAAATTTTCAGTCCATCCTTATGAAGCATGAGTACAAGGCAAGGCTCCAAAACATGGAGACAGAGAAGGCAAGGATCACAAAACTGTCCAATCTTGCGTTAAGCACGGCATATCAGATAATGAATGATATATCAGTAATGAAATTGATTGCTTATGATGATATTTCCGCCATTGATGAGAGTGCTGCCTTTCTCCAGCTGCGTTATTATCTTACCAATGTGCCGGATATGGATTCGATCTATGTGTACAATAAAAATAATAACAGAATATATAATGTAACCACAGAATCAAATCTGACCAAATCCTGGAATCCGGATTATGATAAGAAAGATAATAATTTCTATGACAGCTCAGCGGTAGAAATTCTAAACAATAATGATAAGTATCTGCCCTATATTCCAATTCCGAGATTTTATCCCTTGGATGGCAATAACTCCAAATGCGTGTATACCTATATCATGTACAAAACATCGGTTAAGAACAAGGATAAAGATGCAGTTCTTATAAATCTGAACAGTGAATATCTTTTTCAGGGCTTTGATAACCAATCTGATAATATAAAATTAGTACTAGATCAAAACTTTAAAGTGGTATATTCCAACTCTGAACAATTTATAGTAACACAACAGTTGCATAAAAGCTTTGATCCGGCAGGGAATATGAAGGATAGGGATTCGGGTTATTATTTAACAGATATTGACGGAGTGAAATCTGTCATAATGTTCACCAGTGCGGATAAACATAACTGGAGATATATTAGTATTCTAAAATATGATGTGTTACTGGCTCAGGTTAACAGAATGCAGACAATTAGTATCATAATTACTGTAATGATAGCTGTTGCAGGTATGCTTACTGCATATATCTTCTCCAGACGGCTAAGTATTCCAATTACGAGTATGTCTAAAGACGTGAAAAAGCTGCAAGGTGAGAACTTAAAGCTTTGGAAAGCTGTCAAAAACAGAAGAATATCAGAATTGTTAGAAAATGGGGGATGGGACAATAAAGGGAATCAAATTACCGGCCAGGAGTTCTTATCTCTCATAGGTATGGAAGCTGCTGCAGCAAAAAAACTTTTGATTTTGTGTATTCGTCCGGATAATTATAAAGTGCTCTTGGAAACACAGGGTATTGAAGCTCTAAGGACCTATATGTTTGCTGCAATGAATATATTAAGTGAATTGCTGGGAACAGAGACAAAGATGTTCAATCTGGACATGGAGAGTGATAAGAACTTGTTAATCTTGCAGCAGGAGGACAATCTGCATACAGATTATTTAAGAGAACAGATTAAGCAGATGCAAACCTATGTCAAGAATTATTATGACATTTCCTTCTCTGTTCTTGTCAGTAAACCAGAAACCAACCCGGATAAAGTATACGATCTTTATAAACAATTAGAAGAGACTATAACCAGAAGTATATTTTTTGGAACAGGATATTTGGTGTTTGCAGCAGATATGGGGGTTAAAGATGATTCACATTATGAATATCCGGAACCTAAAGAAAAACAGTTTTTCGAATACCTCATGTTAGGCAAAGCTGAAGCAGCAAAGAAAATATATGAAGAGATTATTACAGAAACCTATCAATATCCGGTTATCATATACAACATGGTTATCAGCAGACTTGTTTTTGTTATAGATAAGGTAGTTTCTACTTTTCAGAAGAATGGAAATGAGTCCTCCTTCTCAAATTATTTTGCCGTATCAAGTCTAATACAGGATACTGATACTATCACATTAAGAAACCAAAAATTCTATGATTTATTCTATGGTATTCAAAGAGAGTTAGAGAAAAGAAAAAGCGATAAGTCGGAACTTTTGGTGGAAAAGATAAATGTCATGCTTGAGAATGAGTATACCAAAGGATCATTTTCCCTTGATTATCTGGCTGATTCCATTGGAATGTCGACTGCTTATATGTGCAGACTTTATAAACAGTACACAGGGATAACAATTATAGATAGACTTGCTTTCCTTCGAATGAAAAAAGCGAGAGAGCTGCTGCTTGATACGCAGCTGCCGGTAAATGAGGTGGCAGAACGAGTCGGGTACTTAAATCCCACTTATTTTTACCGTGTTTTTAAAAAAGAAAATGGTGTTACACCAAAGGAATTTAGAAATAAATAATTTTTAGAGGTTGCTGCCTAAAATACAGCAACCTTTTTTTATTTTACAGGATAGTTCTCTGAACTATCCTGTAAAATAAAAAACACTCCGTGCAGGATGCGCATGACCTATAATAGGAAGGTGTCACTGATGTGACAGCGCGTCAGCACTTGAGTCTGGCGAGCCAGACTCTTTATACTTGTAAGATAAAAAATATAGACGAAAATGGCGTATTATTTATGAGGATATTATGACTTATAAGATAGAAATTACAAAATAATATAGTTATATCAAGATTGTACATATGCAAAAGCTATAAAAAGAGAGAAAATACAAGATTTGAAAGTATACAGGATTTTGAAAGTATACTATCATGATGCTAGCTTGATTGACATGGAGGTTGTTCGCTTATGACAGGAATACATGAAAGTAAAGTTTATTTAAAAGTATCGGTTTCAATTATTGTTTGTGTTGTTATTGCTATTTTAATTACATCATCCATTCTCTATGTGAACTTTCAGTCCATATTAATGAAGCATGAATATGAAATCAATCTTGAAAAAATGGAAAGTGAGGAAGAGCAGAGATTACAGCTGGCAAATATAGCTTTGAATACTCTATATCAGATATACAAAGATATTTCTGTAACAAAGCTGCTAACATTTGAAACTGTCAGCGCAATTGAAGAGAGTGCCGCATTTTTACAGCTTCGGCATTTTCTTGTCACCATTCCCAATGTAGATTCTATTTATGTATATAACGGTAAAAATGATAGAGTTTATAATGTAACGAATGAAAATGAACTGATTAAACCTTGGAAAGTTGATTACTACACCAAAGAGGATTTTTATGATACCTCCGCGGCTGCCATGATAAAAAATTGTACGGATTATATCCCTTTTATCATGGTACCTAGATATTATCAGGTTAATCAGCAAACGACCAAATGTGTTTATACGTATATGATGTACGATATCTTTAAGAACAGTAAGAATAGTAATGTTATTATGCTGAATCTGGAATCTGAGTACTTGTTTCCAGTAAAGAGTACAGAGTATCCAAGCACGGTATCACTAGTTGTGGATGGCAATGGTAAAGTAATTTATTCCAATTCTTCAGATTTTAAGGTACTTGATAATGTGAAGCAGCAGCTGGATTATGAAAATGCCCTGTCGAAAAAGAAATCTGGCTATTATATGACAGAAATTAGCGGCAGCAAGTCTGTGGTGATATTTACAGAAACAAATAAATTCGGGTGGAGAAATATTAGTATCATTAATTATAATGATCTGTTATCCCAGGTAAAGAAATTACAATCGGTTATCATATTCATAACCCTAATGATAGCTGGTGTTGGTCTGCTAGTCGCCTTTATCTGTTCCTACCGGTTAGCTAGTCCCATTCGTGTTATGTCGAAAGACATTACAACCCTGTTGCTGGAAAAGCGAAAGACAGAGTCTCTGACAAAAAGCATCAAGCTTAAGGAATTGTTGGAAAATGGCGGTTTGGAAAGTAGTGGTCACCGAAAGAGTGGAGCTGATCTTTTATCTCTTTTAGGAGTATCCTTATCCAAAGAACAAAAGTTGGTTCTAGTATGTATAAAGGTGGATGATTATCAAAACTTATTGGAAACCTCCAATTCACAACTGATAAATGTCTATAAATTTGCAGCTGTAAATATTTTAAATGAATTAATGCAAAATGGATTAAACACCTATTGCCTTAATTTGAGCCTGGATAAAAACCTGCTGTTTATGGTACAGGATGGAGAAGATGCGGCTAAAAAACTGGAGGAGTACCTTCTTCAAACCCAGAGACTGGTGCAAGAATATTTTCAAATTACAATCTCTGTTGCAGTCAGTAAATTTGCAGAAGATCCAAGTGAAGTATATCTTCGTTACGAACAGATTGAAGAAGCATTGTCCAGAAGTATATTCTGGGAAAAGGATAGCATTGTCCATTATAACCATATGGAAATCAAGGATGTACAGAATTATGAATATCCAGAAAACAAAGAAAAACAGCTTATGGAATGCCTGACCCATGGAAAGGCCAAAGAAGCGGAAGAGATTTACCTTTCAGTTATCACAGAAACCTATTCCTACCCCATTGTGATCTATAACATGGTCATTAGTCGTTTAGTCTTTATGATCAGTAATGCGGTGAATCTGATTCAGAAGAACAGCTCTTTGCATACATTTATAAGCTCCATCAATCTGACAAATCTTATACAGGAATGTGACACCATAAAGGAAAGAAATGAGAAATTCAGTGAATTATTTCTTCAGATACAAAAGGAAATGGAACATAAACGAAAGGATAAGCAGAGCCAAACCATTACGGAGATCCATCTTCTTATTGAGAAAGAATACCGTAATCCTCTTCTGTCAATAGAAATGCTGGCTGATAAAATTGGAATTTCTACTGCTTACATGTGCCGAATTTATAAACAATATACGGGTAATACCATTAATGATACCCTGTTAGATAAAAGAATGGAACATGCCAGACTTTTGCTTACAGAAAGCTCTCTTTCCGTTAGTGAGATTGCAGAAAAAGTAGGCTTTAACGGCTCCACCTATTTTTATCGGGTCTTTAAAAAATTAAATGGAGTCACCCCCAATGAATATCGCAGAAAATAAGGAAAGCTCCTAAATCTCTTCATTGAAAGGATATGATACAAATTAATACATATACAACGGAGGCATCAGAATGAAAAAAGTTATAAAAGCAAGTACTGCCGTCTTAGCAGGCGGCGGCTACATGGAAAGGTCATATGGAGGAAAGAAGCTTGGAATTTGGATCTCTGGGGCTGTATCCCTGGTTACAGTCTTACTGTTTGTACTGGCTAGAATGATACTAATCAAAGATCCGGCTCAAATTCTTGATGTGCTTAAGATTGATATGGCACAAAAGGGAATGAACACAAGTTACGGAACCTTAACTATGCTTTCCTTTGTTCATAAAAGTGGAAACGGTACACAGGGAGCATTTGCTATGGCCTTGTTTGTTGTAACGGTGGTTGTGGTTATATTAAATGGTATGTTTTTAATCAAAACACAAAAGTACAGCAATAGTACAAATAATATCAAAATTTATGAAGCAGGCCAGTATGCCATGGTTTCCAACCTTCTCCTTTGCTTTGGTGTGATAGCTTTTGCACTATATTCCAACAAAGCATTGGGGCTATCAAATACCTTTGCGTATTCCTGCTTCATCTACCTGATCCTGCTTCTATCTGTTGCTGGTTTTGTGGTTATAAAACAGTTGGAAGGACCAGAACGAGCAAAATATAAGGAACCGGGTTTTATAAAGGAAGTCAAAAAGAACTGGGTGTTGTTTGTTTTGCTTTTACCGGCAATTGTTTACTTTGTGGTAAATAGTTATATTCCAATGGCCGGTGTCTATTTTGCCTTTGAAAAATTTAATTTCCGTGATGGCTTATGGACCAGTCCTTTTGTTATGTTTGACAATTTCGAGTATATCTGGAAAGCAGATTTGCCCAAACTGGTTAAGAATACAGTACTATATAATCTGGTGTTTATTGTACTGGGACATATATTTAAGATATTTACTGCAATTTTAATCAGCCAGGTTACACACAGAGTGTTCAAGAGACTGAATCAAACCCTTATATTCATGCCTCATTTCGTATCCTATGTACTCTTGAATGTAATTGTATATAATTTATTGACTTACGAAACTGGTGCTATTAATACCTTTCTAACCTCTATTGGGCTAGAACGTATAGATTTTTATAATACTCCAATCTATTGGCCTTTTATTATTGTATTCTTTGAACTATGGAAAGGTGTGGGCTATGGCTCTGTAGTTTATCTGGCTGCCATATTAGGAATCGACCGTACTTATTATGAAGCTGCAGAAGTGGATGGAGCCAATGTATTTCAGCAAATCAGATATATTACCCTGCCACTCATTAAGACTACATTTATTATCCTGGTGCTATTTTCTCTAGGAAATATTATGCGTGGGCATTTTGATTTGTTCTATCAAACAGTTGGTAATAACGGCCTTTTATATAATTACACAGATATTTTTGATACCTATGTGTATCGGTTAACTATGAGTAATCCTCTAAATAATGGTTTAGGTACGGCAGCTGGTCTCTTCCAGTCCATGTTTGGGTTTATAACCATTGTTATAACCAATTTTATCGTTAAGCGAAAAAATGAAGATTATGCTTTGTTCTAAGGGCGGCTATCAAAATTGTGAGACAGAAAGAACAAGTAGGAGAGAATGAAAAGGAAAGGAAATTACACAGTGGGTATCAAATTAAACAGGAGAAAAAAGACAGGAAAGATAAAGAAGTCGGGATATACCATTACTTTTGATGTGATTGCATACATATTTTTGACATTACTTGCGACGGTATGTATCCTGCCATTTATATTGATTGTGTCAGGATCACTTACGGCCAACAGCACCATAATTCATGAGGGATACAGTCTGCTGCCCAAGAAGTTTTCACTGGATGCATATAAACTAATATTAGAGAATCCTAAAGATATATTAAACGCTTATAAAGTCACCATATTTGTATCGGTTGTAGGTACAGTAGTAGGATTATTAATCACAACTGTTACTGCCTATGTACTGTCCAGAAAAGAATTCAAATACAGGAACAGGATTTCCTTTATGATTTACTTTACCACCATATTTGGAGGAGGATTAATTCCCTGGTATATTACTATTTCAAAAATACTTCACTTACATGGTACTTTAACAGCACTATGGCTACCGGGAATCCTTTCATCTTATAACATTATCCTCATGAGGACATTTATTAAGAGCTCTGTTCCGGATGAAATGACGGAAGCAGCCAAAATTGACGGAGCAGGGCATGTTACCATTTTTGCCAAGATTGTTATGCCGGTCCTTGGTCCAGCCCTTGCTACAATTGGTCTGTTTCTTGCCCTTGGATATTGGAACAATTGGTTAAGCTCATCTTTATTCATTAATGATACATCAAAATATATGTTACAGTTTTATCTCTATAATCTATTGAATAGAGCGCAGGCAATCAGAGATCTGGCATTAACTTCCGGTATTGTTCTGGAGGTACCTACAGAGTCAACGAAACTGGCAATGACCGTAATTGTAACAGGACCTATCATTTTACTATACCCATTCCTGCAGAAATATTTCGTATCTGGAATTACGGTTGGTGCAGTTAAGGGTTGATATTCAGCACAAAAAAGTGCTTAATATAAAATATAATATATTGGAGGAAAAGAAATGAAAAAAGTCATAAGCCTTGTATTAATCTTCTGCATGATTCTGTCTTTAACAGGCTGCAAGGGTAATAATTCGGCAAATGTAACAGAGAAGGAAACTGCTACAGGGGAAAATAGCAGTCAGACAAATCAGAAGGAAGAAGAACAGGAGCCGGATACAACCAAAGAAACTTCAAATGATCCTAAAGTAAGATATGACCTTTCAAAGCCAGCTAATTTGGTATTTTATCTTGTTGGTGATCCTGGTAAGGATTATCAGACAGTAGTTGATGAATTGAATAAATATTTAACTGAGAAAATCAATACTACGATTGAATTTCGTTTTACAACCTGGACAGATTGGGCTCAGAAGTATAACTTGGTTCTCTCTTCCGGTGAGCAATGTGATTTGATGTATGCTGCCGATTGGACCAGTTATAGTGCCTTGGCAAAGACAGGTGCTTTCTATGAACTTGATGAGTTACTGCCAGAATATGCACCTAATATTAGTAGTTTGATTGATCAGAGTATCCTTGACATGTGTAAGGTAGACGGCGCACTTTATAGTATACCAGCAGACCAGAAAACATATGCAGCCAGCGGTATTAGGTATCGTGAGGATTTAAGAAAGAAATATGACCTGCCTGTTCCTAACACGCTGGAGAATTTTGAAGCTTATATAAGCGGTATTCAAAAGAATGAGCCAGATCAGGGACTTATCTCTCCTATCACAGTTGCCAACAATTTTAATGAAGCCTTCTACATGAATGCTATATTCGATTTAAAATACGGTAAGGCAGTTGCTAATTACGGTTTAATGGCAGCAATTGATACCCCTACAGAAGTAACCGACTATTGGAGATCACCGGATTTTGTAGAAGATATGAAATTACTTAAAAAGTGGGCAGATATGGGCTTTTGGTCCAAGAGTTCCCTGTCTAAAACAGAAGAAGACAGCTTTGATGAAGGTCTGATTGTAGCTTCTGTAGGTGGCATGAACCAGGATAAATGGATTGGTTCTTACAATGCAGCAAAAGAAAATCATCCAGATTGGGAAGTTGGTTATGTTTCTTACGGATTGGTGAATAACACAATTTCACCTGCTTCTCCTCTCCAGAATGCAACGGTTGTACCACATAACTCTAAGGATCCTGCAAGAGCATTAATCGCACTTGATTTCTTAATGTCTGATGAAACAGCAAATGATTTGGTACAGTATGGTATACAGGGTAAACATTGGAATCTGATTGATGGAGAATATTATGAAGAAATCAAGGATTCTGGATTCAGTTATGAAAATATGAATACCTGGAATCTAAGAAACCACTTGTTTAAGAAAGAAATGAAACCATCAGATGATACAGCATACAAAGATATGATTGATTCTTATGATGAAGCAGCAACAAAAACAAAATGGCAGGGAAAGAGTCTGAGAGTCGGCTTTATTGAGGATTACTCTTCTTATGAAATTGAAAGAGCTAACTTAAATTCTGTTATAGCCCAATACTTGACACCTATCCAGGCTGGTCTTGTGGAAGATGTGGAAGCATCCATTGCCGAATTCTTAAAACAGGCAGATGCAGCCGGACTTCAAAAAATTCAAGATAGCTATAAAGCACAGTGGCTTGCTCATTGTGAAGAATTTGGTTACAAATAAAAGTGATTTAAGTTGTGATTGCGTAAAAGGGGTGCTGATACACCCCTTTTGCATTATATTACTGTATCATATATTGGACCATACGATTTCAGTTGTCTAATACATGATTAGGACATTGAGAAACAATCAGGTTCTTTGAATTTATCTACCAATGATAAATAAATCAGGTCTATGAGTTTCTCAATTGTCTATTACATATTTTATGAAAGGAGCTATCTGATGAAAATATATACATCTAATGCAACAGAGCAGTTGGTGAAAACTGAAAAAGAGTTTTATACGGATTATGATGTAGAAAATAATTTAATTAAAGTGTATGCAGAAGAAAAGAGGCAGGAAATACTTGGGTTTGGAGGTGCATTAACAGAATCTGCAGCTTATACCTATTATCGTATGAGTAAAGAGAAACAAAAGCGTCTTATGGAGTTGTTCTTTACAGAGGAAGGGAATAACTACAATTTCTGTAGATTGCACATTCAAAGCTGTGATTTCTCCTTGGGAAACAACAGTTATGTAACAGAGGAGAAGGATACCGACTTAAATGGTTTTACCCTGGAACAGGATGAAAAATATGTAATACCTTATATAAAAGAAGCATTAAGTAAAAATCCTTCCATACAATTTCTGGCTAGTCCTTGGAGCCCCCCTCCCTTTATGAAGTCCAACGGGCAGATGAATCATGGAGGTAGACTCTTAGAGGAATATTATGAGAGTTGGGCAAAAGTCATTACCAGGTATCTTTTAGAATATCAGAAACAAGGAATTGAAATTACCAGATTAACAATCCAGAATGAACCCAAAGCAGTTCAGA
>DALYNO010000018.1:0-18264 GCA_031975295.1 Anaerocolumna sp.
ATTAAGTAATTATTTGGATAAGTTCTGTGAAGGATGTGATAAATTTTTAGGTATAAAACTTGGGACAATGCAAAGTTTTATCTATAGCAATTTTGATGGAGTTCTTGTGATTGTCAAAAATAAAATCATGCCAGTTATTACTACAAGAAGCATAAATCTATTAATTGGAATTGTAGGGTTTGCAGGTATTTTATTAATTGTGCTAGTTTCCATTTTACTTTTAATTAAGGATGATGAGCAATATAAATTAAGTTTCAGGCAATCTATATTTTATTCGGAGATTCATATCGTTACCTCAAAGTTATCTCAAATGGGAGTGGCATATTTAAGGACCCAAGGTATTATGCTTTTGTTAATATCTGGATTATGTACCGCAGGCTTGCTGATTATTGGTAATAAGTATGCATTGCTCATTGGTATTGCCATCGGAATATTTGATGCCTTTCCCATACTAGGCAGCGGCCTTATACTAATACCTTGGGGAATTATTGCATTATTTAGTAAGGATATATTTACAGCAGCAATTGTTTTAACCGTTTATTTAGGATGTCAGGTCACAAGACAATTTCTGGAACCAAGACTTCTTGGCAACAGGATAGGTATTAAACCTATATTTACGCTTATGTCCATGTATGCTGGTATTCATATGTTCGGTATACCAGGTGTAATACTCGGACCAATAGGGCTTGTCATCATAAATACCGTACTAAAGGAATGCAAGTTTAGATTAAACTTATGTCATAATGAAAAAAATGATTCTTTTGAATCTTGACAAATGCACATAGGTGGCATAAAATCAATGTAAGTTGCATGCAACTTATATTGATGAATAAGCTATGAAGAGGAATAGTATATAACTGTTATCTTTCCAGAGAGAGAATAGATTGGTGCAATATTCTTATGATAACCCTATAGAACCTACCTTGGAGCACTGTATGAAAGTACAGCGTATACCGGCGTTAACGGGTTAAAGAGAACTGTAATAGGCAAAACTGCAATAACAGTTAATTAGGGTGGTACCGCCGAGGTCTTTCGGTCCCTTGTGGAAGAAGGACTTTTTTTATTGTCTTTTTTCGCTAGTATAACAATTGGAAAGATAAATGTGGAACGGTTTAGGATGAAATATATTTACAAAATAAGTTTTTTGTAAGTCTTAGAAGTTCCCAGGTCTTTATTCAATTGAGAAATTTGAAAGGAGCACGCGTTATGGCTAAGGAAAAGAAATTAGTAGAAGCAATTACCTCCATGGAGGAAGATTTTGCACAGTGGTATACGGATGTAGTTAAAAAAGCAGAGTTAGTAGAATACTCTAGTATTAAAGGCTGTATGATATTAAGACCCAACGGATATGCAATTTGGGAGAATATTCAGAAAGAACTGGATAGAAGATTTAAAGAGACTGGTGTTGAAAATGTTTATATGCCAATGTTTATCCCTGAAAGTCTATTACAAAAAGAAAAAGATCACGTAGAAGGATTTGCACCTGAAGTTGCTTGGGTTACTCACGGAGGTTTGGAACCGCTTCAGGAAAGATTGTGTGTTAGACCTACTTCAGAGACTTTGTTCTGTGATTTTTACTCAAATATCATTCAGTCTTATAGAGATCTGCCTAAATTATATAATCAATGGTGTTCTGTTGTACGTTGGGAGAAGACCACAAGACCTTTCCTTCGATCAATGGAGTTCTTATGGCAGGAAGGTCATACTGCTCATGCAACGGCTGAAGAAGCAGAAGAAAAAACAATTGAGATGTTAAATGTATATGCTGATTTCTGTGAGCAAGTACTTGCAATACCCATGATCAAAGGTAAAAAAACAGATAAAGAAAAGTTTGCTGGAGCAAATGCAACTTATACCATTGAAGCCTTAATGCATGATGGTAAAGCACTTCAATCCGGAACAAGTCATAATTTTGGAGATGGATTTGCTCATGCCTTTGACATTCAGTATACGGATAAGGAAAATAAATTACAGTATGTGCACCAGACTTCTTGGGGTATGTCTACTCGTATCGTAGGAGCTATTATCATGGTTCATGGTGATGACAGTGGCCTTGTACTTCCTCCTAGAATTGCACCTACACAAGTTATGATAGTTCCAATTGCACAACACAAAGAAGGTGTATTGGAAAAAGCACAGGAGCTAAAAGGAAAATTAAGTGGTTTCAGAGTAAAAGTGGATGATACAGATAAGAGCCCAGGCTGGAAGTTCAGTGAGCAGGAAATGCGCGGTATTCCAATGCGTATAGAAATTGGACCTAAGGATATTGAAGCAAATCAAGCTGTATTGGTTCGTCGTGATACAAGAGAAAAAACTGTGGTATCTTTAGATGAATTAGAACAAAAAGTCTCAGAATTACTAGACACAATTCAGGTGGAAATGCTTGAAAGAGCAAGAAGCCATAGAGATACTCATACAAGCGTTGCAGCTGATTATGAAGAATTTAAAACAGCAGTTGCTACAAAACCTGGTTTTATAAAAGCTATGTGGTGTGGTGACAGAGCTTGTGAAGAAAAGATTAAAGAAGATACAGGTGCTACATCACGTTGTATGCCTTTTGAACAAGAAGAAATTACTGAAACATGTATCTGTTGCGGTAAAAAGGCAAAATCTATGGTTTATTGGGGTAAGGCATACTAAAATATTATGATTCCTGTCTAAAGGAAAGACTCCATCTAAACATTTAATAAAATGGAGAGGCTGGCCACGAAATGCAGTTGTGTTAAGATAGCTGTATTTCATGGTAAGCCTTTTTTGTTTATTTCGCTCTTACATACTCTCTGGGGGGCTTCCCGCATTTTTTCTTGAAAATATTAGAAAAGTAGTGTTCGTCAGAGAAATTTAATCTATAAGCAGTTTCTTTTACAGATATATTTGTATTCTTAAGTAGGGTTTTCGCAGTTTCAATTTTATGTGTCAATATATACTCATAAGGAGTGACACCATATTCTCTTTTAAATATTCTGTTCAGTTGAGAAGGGGATAAGCAGGCAATTTGGGCCAATTCCTTAAGTGTAAATTTTTTATAAATATTATGATCAATATATTCTCTGATCTTGATTGCAACAGGATGATGTACCTGTGGCAGTGAGTACAGGTGACTGCTAATCCTCGATAATATTTCATGAAAAATATAAGAGGTTTGTAAAAAAATCTCTTCTGTTGGAGTATCCTTTTGTTTACAGGTATGTAGAAATTTGTGAAATAGAGGATATAAATTTAAGTTCTGTACTATAACAGTATTCTCTAAATGATAGAAGGGAAATAGTACATCACATAAAGGTCCATACACATTCATCCATATTTTTTGCCAGGGATTTGTTGGAGAAGAATAATACATATGATTATGTCCTGCAGGCAATATGTAAATATCACCTTTCTTTGGGCAAAACTCTTTATTGTCCACATATATAATACCCTCCCCTTCTATAACATACTCTAAACAAAAGATAAAGGAATTCTTTCTCTCTACCTGATAGTGTGGGTCTGGATAGGTAATGCCAGCTAATTCTACATAGAACTGGGTGTTTAATTTGTCTTCTTCAAAAATAAAACTCTGTATTTCCTCCATATGCATCGATTCCTCACTTATATGCTTGAAAATTCCATGTTAATAATATAAATATAGCAGTATACTACAAGTATGTAAAGAAATTACTTCTATGTAAGCAGTGAAGTACTTATAGGTAAATGTGAAAAATTCTATTAATGTAAGAGGAGGGCGCATATGAATATCCCAAGAGCAGAACACCCCTTTCCCCAAATGGAGAGAGAGTCGTGGAGAAATTTAAATGGAGAATGGGAATTTGAATTCGATTTTGGCAATACTGGTATGGACAGAAAATTATTTTTAGAAAAAACCTTTTCAAAGAAAATAAAGGTTCCTTTCTGTCCTGAAAGTAAATTAAGTGATGTTTGTTACAAGGATTTTATGAATGCAGTATGGTATAAAAGACATCTGTGTTTAACAAAGGAGGAAAAAGAAAAAAAGGCTATTCTGCATTTTGGTGCTGTGGATTATGAATGTAATGTATATGTAAATGGAATACATGCAGGTAATCATAAAGGAGGTTATACATCCTTTTCCTTTGATATTTCCGATTATGTTTTTGAAGGCGATAATGATATTACGGTATATGCCAGAGATAATGGAAGAGATGGGTTACAACCAAGAGGAAAACAAAGCATTCAGTATTATTCTGTTGGCTGTGATTATACCAGAACCACAGGTATTTGGCAGACAGTATGGGTAGAATTTGTGCCTGATACCTACATACAGAAAGTTAAATATTATCCCAACATAAAGAACGGTAGTATTCATATTAGTGGCGTGGCCACTGGAGGAGGGACCTTTAGGGCAGAGGCTACCTATGAAGGAAGGTCATGCGGCAGTACAGAAGTAATCTCAGCTAATGGAAGTTTTGAGGCTGATCTTAAGCTGACAGAAGTTCATTTATGGGAGTTGGGTCAAGGCAGGTTATATGATCTGGATCTTAAATATAATGAGGATAAAGTATGCAGTTATTTTGGTCTAAGAGAAGTAAGCCTTAGCAATATGAAATTCTTCTTAAATGAAAAGTCTGTATTCCAACGCCTAGTACTTGATCAGGGATTTTATCAAGAGGGTATTTATACAGCGCCCACGGAGGAAGACTTCATTAAGGATATACAATTATCAATGAACGCTGGATTTAATGGAGCTAGGCTTCATGAGAAAGTATTTGAGCCTCGGTTTTTATATCACTGTGATAAAATGGGTTACATGGTCTGGGGTGAGATGGGGAATTGGGGACTGGATATGTCTAATCCTATGTCCTTATATGCTTTCCTTCCAGAATGGATGGAAGCTGTAGAGCGTGATTTCAATCATCCGTCTATTGTTGGATGGTGCCCATTTAATGAGACCTGGGACTATGATGGCAGGCAGCAAATAAATGATACATTACGTATCGTTTATGAATATACCAAGAAGGCAGATATTACAAGGCCTTGCATTGATACCAGCGGTAATTTTCATGTCGTTACAGATATTTATGATCTTCATAACTATGAACAAAATGTAGATAAGTTTAAGGCATATTATGAGGAATTTAAAACTGGAGGGGACTTTAGAGACGACCTTTCTCACAGGCAGAAATATACCAAAGGCCTGCCAGTATTTATAAGTGAATATGGTGGAATCAAATGGGACCCTAGTACATCATATGAAGGTGGATGGGGATATGGTGAGGCACCTAAGACAGAGGAAGAATGGTTTAAAAGATATGAAGGACTTACCACAGCCCTATTAGACAATCCACAAATATTTGCATTTTGTTATACTCAACTTTATGACATAGAACAAGAAGTGAATGGACTCTATTATTACAATAGAGAGCCTAAATTTGATATAAGTGCAATTAAAGCGATTAATTCTAAAAAAGCAGCTGTAGAAGAATAAAGATGCCAAGGTTAATGTTTAGACCCGTATTATAAAATATAGACCATATACATTGTTATGGGGCTGTTACAAAATAGTCTTAAGGTCAAAAAAGATTATTTTGTAACAGCCCCAAATATTAAAACTGGGTTCCTATGGGCAAATTATTTAATTATAAAGGGGCTAACCATATAAACGAAATGCGGCCCATATTCATCCCAGTAGTTTTCATTTGTAATTATGAAAATACTTTTACTCTGTCTTCTATAGGGTTATATTGCTTTTCGGAAGGACTAGCAGTTGGTTTACCAAATGGCATCTGTGCTATTAATTTATAATGGGATGGCAGGTTCCATGCTTCTTTTACTTCCCCTTCAATTAATTCAGTATAATGTTGGAGGGAAGCACCAAGTCCTTCTGCACTTAATGCAGTCCAAACAACGAATTGATGCATTCCTGTAGCGTGTAATGACCAAAGCGGGAAGTTATCTTTATACAATGGGAATTGATTTTGTAAACCTTCAACAATACTATTATCCTCAAAGAATAGAACTGTTCCATATCCGCCTTTAAAAGAATTGATTTTGTCTTCAGTCTGACTAAATTGATCGGATGGAACAATCTTTCTTAGTGCGTCCATTGTAATATCCCATAGTTTATCATGTTCCTTCCCGAGTAAGAGTACAACTCTGGCACTTTGGGAGTTAAAGGCTGAGGGTGTATATTTCACAGCGTGTTCAATAATTTCTTGTATTTTCTCGTCTGATATAGGGGATTCCTTAGAGATTGCATAAATAGAACGTCTTTCTTTCACTGCATCGTAAAAATTCTTCATATATATTTCCTCCTGAAATTTCAAATAGTTTGATAAGTATTACACTTTAATAAGTATGATAACTATATTATAATATTACTTGATTTATTACTAATTAGTAATAAATGTTTTGTATAAAAGGTGTATGTTATACACCTGATAATTTTTTTAGTATATTTATTAACTGTCTTTTTTCATCTTCTGTAAGTATGCTAAAAATTCTGTCTATATTTTGTTCATGACCTGGAAAAATACCACTTATTAAATCTCGACCCTTATCCGTAAGACCAATTAAATTAACTCTCTTATCATTTGGATCTATGGTACGGGTTACAAGATTTTCTTTCACCAGATTATCAATTACCACTGTCATATTACCACCAGTTGCTAGAATCTTCTCTAAGATTTCACTGACTCTTAAATCACCTTTATGGTATAGAACCTCCAGTACCGCAAATTGTGAGACAGTTAATCCTCCTTCTTTGATTGTCCTATACTCCAGTTTATGAACATGCTGGGCACAGCGGCTTAGGGCGATAAGTGCTTTTAAATTAAGATTATCTGCGTTGTAATATTCTGTTTTTTTGTTTTCCATGTATATAATATATTACTAATTAGTAATAATGTCAAGAGGTGATTTTAAAAGATTTAAAAAAATATTTAGCTAATTAGCACTACTTTTTTACAAAATAACACAAAAATCTTGATTTATTAGCTATAATGCATTATCATAATTTTGGAAATATAAAAACATAACTTGCAGTCAGGAGTTAAGAATGAATCAATACAGAATTGCTGTATGTGACGATGAGACATATTACCGCGAAGAAGTTATAAATCTATTAACAACCTTTAGCAATGAAAGCGGAAATGTATTTGACTTACATGCATATCAATCAGGTGAGGAATTATTAAAAGCAAATTTAAATACCGTTTATCATATTTTGATACTAGATGTGGAAATGAAAGGTAAATCAGGTATTGATATAGCGAGAGAGATTAGAAAATACGATGAAAATGTAATAATAATCTTTGCGACCAGCCACGAAAATTATGCCCTTGGCGCTTTTGATGTATCTGCAGCAGGCTATTTAGTGAAACCCGTATCCTATGTTAAGCTAAAGAAACTACTGGCTAATGCAATCATGTCAGTAGATTTTTTAAGTGACAGAGAATCAGCCAAAGAAAGATATATAGAAATAAAAGTTAAATATGAAACCATACGCATTGAAGTAAACAAAATAAAATATATAGAAAAGAAACGTAATGTAAGTATAATTCATATGGAAGCCAATGAATATACCTGTTACGAAACACTGGCGCAGTTGCATAGCAAACTAGATATAAATAAGTTTTGTTATATACATCAAGGCTATATTGTTAATTTTAATATGATTATGGAAGTAGGAAAAACAATGGTAGTATTAGCAGACTATATTGAAATTCCTATTAGTAGAAAATACTATAAAGAAATCAAAACAAGATTTATGGATAATATTTATGAAAAAATGAACCTTACCATAAACTGGTAGCATAAACACCCAGATTAATAATTAGGCAGTAATATATTAATTACAAACAAATCATTGTCAAAAGTGTATGTACATTCTCCACCGTATTTTTCACATACCTCAATAACATTAGTAAGTCCGATTCCATGGAGAGCTTTGGATTTTTTCGTGGTGATTAACCTTCCATTTTTTTGTTTGGGTTTTTCAATATAAGGATTTGTACACTGTATTACTAAATAAGTATTAATCTGGTTAATCGTAAGTAAGATTGCTTTATCTTTAGGTAGAACCTTTTCTGTAGCTTCAATTGCATTATCTAAAACATTTCCTAAAATTATAATAAGTTCTAGATCAGATATGTTATAAATCTTATCAAATAATGTTTCGTATTCAAACTGAATGCGTTTCATTTCACATTCTGATTTTTTGGATTGGAGTATGGAGGATATAATAGTGCTATTTGTTATTACAAAATCTGCTGCTGTATTAGTATGTACAGTTAAGGATATGAGATAATCAATGGCTTCTCCATAGTTTTCTTGTTCAAGTCTGCTTTGTATCACACCTAAATGATTTCTAAAATCATGCCTTAAAGCACTTAATTGTTTGGACTTTATTAATAACTCATCGTAGTAACTTTGCGCTATCTCATATTTTTGAAATTTTAACTGATCTAGTGTTATTTGTTGTAGAGAGCTGGTTATTTTATCATAGAAAGATAGTACGAGAATGGTTATAATAATACATGCAATAAAAATAACAATAATAGTAAAGGTACCTTTTTTGGTTGTAGGGTTTAAGGAATATATGACAAAGGAACCTAAGAGTAGGCTTATCATAAGAAAAAGTATTGTAATAAATTTTTTATAGGGATTATGAATATGATTTTTGTGCAGTATTCGAGTACTAAAAAAAAGAGTATAAACGACAAATAGTATAGTACTAATTATAATATGAGTAATATTCTGATTACAAAGGATATATAATACGTGGTCTGAATCAATAATAAAGGAATTGGTATTTATGATTAACAGATAAATGGCAAAGTATGGTATTGCATATATTGCAGCAAATGAAATACTGTAGGCTATAGATTGTTTCATAGAGGTTGTATAAGTAAGTGCAATAAATATAAATATAAACAAAATAAGTAAAAACTTTGCAGGAAAGATATCTGCAAAGCTAAAAACACCTACGAGAAGAATAGCCACATAATAATTTCTTATATAAATTATTTGAGACTTTTTGTTTAAATTATTATAATTACAATATTGTATAAATGTATAAAATGTTAATAAATAGGTTAATAAGGTAATAATGTATGTCAGAATATATCTCTCCATGCCCACTCCACATTGCGATAAACTACTTTGTTAATTTGGTTTAATCATTATAACACATAATTCGCTCTATTTACACATATTTCTGTGTAAAACGAGGTTTTGTACCAAATAGCACCACTTTACTACCAAATAGCACATATCCATTGTCTATTCCATCGAAAAGTGATAAATTAATTATCGGATTACTTATTAAATATTACATAATTCGTCATGTACGATTTATTCTAATAGTGATAAGGCGTCTGTATAAGAGGGTGAGGACTTCAGTATAAATTAATAATG
Source organism: Anaerocolumna sp. (assembly GCA_031975295.1). Classification (GTDB taxonomy): domain Bacteria; phylum Bacillota; class Clostridia; order Lachnospirales; family Lachnospiraceae; genus Anaerocolumna. Next base: position 9,370 of record DALYNO010000018.1, read on the forward strand.
CTTATCATCTATTAAGATTATAAGATATGAAATACCAAACGTGAAAACGGTGGTAAAAGTGACCTCCTACGGTCCAACTTAAAGGGAATTAACCAGTGGAATGTGATGCTTCTGGTTAGTTCCTTTTTCCTTGCCCCAATTGTCTTTAGAAAGCATAGTATGAGTTGCCCGACAAAAGCCCTACTTTTTATATTACGATGGCAATTTGCACAAATCAAAAAGTATCATGCTTCGATTTCAATGCATAAGAATTCCTAATTTTCTGATTATGTGTATTAATCATAACATGAAACAGATAACTCGCTTTGCTCAGACAATCTGTTTCATGTTATAACACAAATAATCAGAGAAAAGGAATTCTAATGCATTTCCATAGGCATATTCGCACTTTCTGTTTTGTACAAATTACCAATGAAAACTATATAATAGGGCTTTTGTCGGGCAACTCATTAGATGATACTTGGGTCAAAAGGTCAGGTGTTTCATGCTTGCATGAAAAAACATGGCCTTTGGGACCCGCAAAACATGAGATAATAACCCGAATAGGGTGGATTTCGAATGTTTTAGGATTGTGAGAGCATAAAGTGCGTAACAATCCGTAAGTATCAGGGACAAAAGCTTCCTTTATAAATTGTAGCTAACTACTTAGATAAATGACTATTTTGAGCTTATCCAGTCTTCGTATAGTAATATTTGCATATATGCTCTAAAAAAATGATAGTTGTATTTTTCATACTCATCAATACCTCTATAGATATTAATTTCCTTTAAGAGTTTTAATAAGGAGTCTGTCATGCTGCCTCGTCCTGAAATGGCAACTACTCTTTTGTCTCTATTTTGCAACAAATCTTTCAGGCATTCCTCAACCTCAGGAAGATCGGCAAAAATGTAATCACTGTTGTATTCTCCGCCTACAAGCAATTCTTCTCCTTCATAATTTATACGGAATAAAAAAGGAGCCAGATCAGGCATGGAAGAGTCAGAATTTCCGTCGGTGTCTTCAATTAAATTGGTTTCTGCAGTCCTAGGTCTGTAATAAAAATTATCCCATCCATGTCTTAGGCATTGTTTTTCAATATCTTCTGAGTGATAAGAATCCATTGGATACTTTAGTTTGAGATACTCTATTATTTCCTCCACATATTTCCTGCAAGGTTTTACTTCTTTTCGTAATTCCTCCATATGCTCATCAAACCATTGATAAAACTGCAGAAAATTTTCAGGTGAGTTTATATCATAATTGTATACTCCTAACCCCAATAATGTAGATATAGTTCCATCTAAGGAAATAACAGCAACTGAATTATCTAAATACGGAAATGGTGGTATTTCTTTTGGTGATTTATTTAAGTTGTAGGGTATGCCAAGGGAGTAAAACTCATCTGCCTGAACTTGATCCAGATGTAAAGTTATATACCTTTCATGAGAGCAAATAGAGCATACTAAATTATCTTGAGAATAAAAAGCAGGATCATATGCTAGAATTTCCCCAGCTTCAGTTTTTAGTGGCCAGGTTAGAAGTTCCATTTGCCTAAAGAGATCCTGTAATTTTTCAGTATTAGGAAAGCTGTAAACTACACAAGGGCCACCCAGGGTACAGTGTGTACTACTGGTTACTACTCTTTGTGTACAAGCAAGATCCCTAAACTTACTATTTATGACAGTGTGAATGTCTTCTGTTGATTTAAGATGACTTTGTTCACGAGCTGAGATTTCCGTTGCAATTGCTTCCTTCCTTCTCTTGCGACCATCTATTTCTTGTAAGCGCTCCTCTTCAGGCCAATCCAATAAGGAATCTTCTGAGGGTTCACCATATATTTCTGCTATCTCTTCTTCTGTCAATCCGCTGGCAAGATCTTGTTCCCTTCTTAATAATTCTCCTTGATGTAATGCACTATCGTACTCAAGTAAGGTCATTTCATTATAGTTTGAGCTTACCAGGTCGATTCTATCACTGATTCTAAATAAGAAGTTTATCATTTTGTCTAATCGTTCCCCACTAATATTAATCCCTGATAAATCAATAACCATTGTATTTCCCCTCTCTTATTGCATAGTATTTAGATAAGTAAGTATATAGAAAGCTAATAACAATTAATCCTACTGGGTTAGGCTATTATGGAATGATATTGTGTCACATTAACAATAGAATTTAACGCTATAAGCAATTTCCCATACGCTTTCAGGTGGTATGAGGCAAAGAGCCAGGAATGCAATAGCACTTGCTTGTAAACTTCGTATACAAGTATTATAATGGAAAAACATGTTAATTAATAGTAAAATTTATACTTTTTAAAGCGAAGTGAGAGGAGGTGGGTAATACTGACTAGCGTTATTACTTGTAGTGAGTCACCAGTGGTTAAAAAAAGGGGTTGCATTATGCAAACCCCTCTTAACCTGTGTAATATAATTATGGCTATTTATTTTTTAGCAGATTCCTCTGCGGATAGTTCGATTAAATGTGCAAATAATTTAATATCAAAGGAAGTAAGTTCATAGTTTTTCACACGGTTGTTAACGGCTTCCAACCCAACTCTCCAAAGAGTAGGTATTGCAGGAGCTTCTTCAAAGAAGGCTTGCTGCCATTCATGATATTTACTGGATAAGAAAGCACTATCCCAACCTTTTTCAGAGGATATATCATTAATTAAAGAAGTGAATCGATCGCTGGTATATCTGGTGTAGTTAGCAGATGAGTTAGGGCCCCATAAACCAGAAGGATTTGGATCGAAACCAGTCTGCCAAGCGCCATCATACATATCAATTGCAGGATCATCTGCTTCAATTGCTTCATAGAAAGCATTGAATTCAGTTAATCTGCCATTATATAATTCAACTTTTAAGCCAACATCCGCCCAGTTCTGTATTTTAAATTGTGCAAAAGTATCAGCATTTTCACCATCCATAGTAGCCCAGGTAATGGTAAAAGGCTGACCTTTAGGATCTTCTCTGAAACCGTCACCATTCACATCTACATAACCTGCTTCGTCTAATAACTGTTTTGCTTTTTCAGGATCATAGGTATAACCTACTATTTCCGTATTTTGATAACTTGCGTGTCTTGGAGTAATTACAGTTGTGGCTAAGAAACGTAAACCGTTGTAAAGTTGTTCTGCAATGGTTGCATTATCAACTGCGTAACCAATAGCTTGGCGAAGGTTTACATTTGCCATTTTTGCAGTTGGATCATAAATGTTAGAGTTAGCCTCCTGATCCCATTTACCAAGTTTAAATCCTGTATAACTAAATACCGTTTGAATTTCTCCAAGATAGGAATAGTTGGTAGGAGTCTTATAGTCAGGGTATTGTTGGGTCGTAAAGGCTGCTATATCGAATTTACCTTCTTCCATTGCAGCAGGAATTAATTCTGAGGATATAACAGAAACAGTTACACCATCAAGTTTTGGTGTACCCAAATAATAATCATCAAATCTAACAAATTCAATAGATTCACCAGGAACAATGTTTTTAACTTTAAATGGTCCAAAGCCTATAGGTGTTTGGCGGGACTTTTCATGAGCTGCCATATCTTTTACAGCAATATCCCCATAATAATGTCTGGGAATTGGCGCATTCCATATACCACCTACAAGAATAGAAGGGTAGAATTCTATAAACTGAATGGTTAAAGTCATTTTATCATCAGAAAGTACTAATCCAGAAATGGAATCAGCCTTACCATCATGATACTCCGTAGCACCAACAATGTTTGTAAAGGATTCGTCATAACGCATACCTTCATAGTCTTTGTCACAGATTACTTCATAAGCAAAAACCAAATCATCCAAGGTCACAGGTTCACCATCATGCCATTTGACTCCCTCTTTCATTTTAAGAGTCATGGTTTTGGCAGCAACATCATATTCATAAGTGGCAGCACCATCCTGATCAAAAACAAAGTTTTCATCTGCACTTAAAATACCTTCGGAAAACCATTGTAGCAACTGTGCATCATAGTTATCTTCATAAAAACAAGGGTTCATTACACCTGCAAAAGCAGACTCTGTCGCCATGGCAACTTTTAAAACACCACCTGTAATACTTGCTGCATCATTAGCTGTGGCTTTAGGAAATTGGGCGAGTATCTCATCGATACCTGAACTTTTTGGTGTTTCTGTAGGAGTAGGTGTAGCAGCTTCCGTTGCTTTCGCTGCCTCTGTTGGAGTAGTTGCAGTTTCAGTTGGCGCAGTGGTGTTTGCCGGTTCCTCTTTTTTGTTGCAAGCACCAAGAATTGTTACAAGCATGGATAAAACCAATAACAATGACAAAAGACTTTTCTTTTTCATACTTTCGCTCCTTTTCAAATTTTTTATGCTACCCTTTGTTTGGCATCCGCTGCTCTTTTAACGGCTTGCCCAACAAAATATATACTTAGCATCATTACTACAATCAGTATGGATGCTGGTAACCATTGCCAATATCTTCTTTGCAAATTGTCTGGATTGGCGGCATAACTAATTAGGGTACCAAGACTAGGTGTATTAAATGGTAAACCAAAGCCCAAAAAAGTTAATCCTGTTTCCAAACCCATATTTCCTGCAAGGCTTAATGTTAGATTTACTATAATAAGAGAACCGATATTAGGAAGTACTTCTCTGAACATAATAACTAAGTTACCAGTACCTAGAGTTTTAGATGCCTGCACATAATCCAAACGGCTCTGTTGAAGTGTTTTAGCTCTGGTAAGTCTGGCATCACCTACCCAACCAAAGAGTGTCATTACCATAACAAATGTAAAAACATTGTACCTGGGTATAATGGATACAAGGACAATGATGATCATCAATCTGGGGAGCATGGATATAAAGTCAATAACACGCATAATCACATTATCAACTTTTCCTGCAAAGCTTCCGGCAGTAAGACCAATCAAAACACCAATCGTACCGCAAAGCAATGTAACAGAAATTGCAATTAGAAATGAATTTCTTGCTCCTAAAAACAATTGGGTAAGCATATCTCTGCCTGAGGCATCCGTACCTAAAATATAATCTGAGGATGGTGGTTTATTAATGAGTTTTAAGTTTACTTTCACAGCTTCCTCTGGGTTAAAAAAGGTTGCACCTATAAAAACTGTAACAAAGATAATGATTAATAAAAAGAATGAGAAAAGTGCAACTTTATCATGAGCAATCTCTTTCCACGCAATTTGCCAAAAGGAGGGTGGCTTTAGGGAGGTACCCTTAGAATTATTTTTATTTTCGCTTATCATTATTTGGCCCCTTTCTTATTTAATCCTAATTCTTGGATCCACGACAGTCATTATCATATCAGAGAGTAAGGTTCCAAGAACTGTAAGTACGGCAAATAAAATAATAAGAGCATTTACAACAGAATAATCTCTGCGGAGTATGGACTCTATAAATAGATTACCCATACCCGGATAGGAGAAAACTCTTTCAATAAATATAGAGCCACCAATTAAAAAAGTAATGTCGAAACCAAGTTGAGAAGCAATAGGTAAGAAAGCATTCCGTAAAATGTGACGACTGTAGATTTTTTTCTCTGGTACGCCTTTTGAACGTGCTGTCACAACAAAGTCTGAATTCTTGTAATCAATAATTTCGCTTCGTAAAAACTGAATGGTTCCAACCGTATAAAGCACACCACCTGTCAATGCAGGAAGTAACATATGATAAATTTTACTGATTACATATTGCATGGAACCTGCTGGAATATTAGTTGCTACAGTTCCGCCCATTGGAAACAGATTAAGTTTAATGGAAAATATGTATATGTTTATAACGCCAAGTACAATAGAAGGCATAGCCAAAGCTACAAATGTATAAAAAGTAATGGCTTTATCAATGGGTTTGCCGTGATAACGCCCCGATAGAATACCAAAGGTAATAGCAATAGCATATGTAATAAAAAATGTTAAAAGAGACAGCCAAAAGGTGTTTGAAGCACGGTCGCCAATTAACTGCATAACAGGCATCTTATAAGCAGTGCTCTCACCCAAATCTCCTTGTAACGCACTGGTAGCCCACCTGCCATATTTTACATACCATGGATCATAATAGCCCCACTTTTGTCTGAGTTCTTCTAATCTTGCAGGTGATGTATTAGGATCAATTTTTCCTGTTAAAGCATCACCAGGCATAAAATTCGCTAGTATAAATACCAGTAGGCTTAAGACAAAGACTTGGGGGATTAATACTAGTAATCTACGAAATATTGTTTTCCACATATATTCTCCCCTTTCTATGGTAAAGCAACAAAGTGGTCTTCACTAAGTTTCTTTAAATCATAAACCCGTTGATTGTTGTCATAATAAAGATTAGATTTATTTGAATATTCTGCGGCTATGGCTTCCCGAAATTGTTCAGATTCACTGCGCTTACTTGGGTCGATTTTAGGAATTGCAGCAATCAAACGCTTGGTATAGATATGTTGTGGATTTGCAAATATTTTTTCTTTGGAGCCCTTTTCAACAAAGCGGCCTTTGTTCATAATTACAATATTTTTACACATATGTTCTACTACACCAAGATCATGGCTGATGAATAGGAAGGCTAGGTTAAACTGTTCTTGGATATCTTTCATATAATTAAGTACCTGTGCTTGTACAGACAGGTCAAGAGCAGATACAGGTTCATCAGCAATAATTAATCTGGGTTTTAGCGCTATTGCCCTTGCTATGCCAATTCTTTGTCTTTGTCCTCCAGAGAATTCATGAGGGTATTTTAAGGCATTATCAGGTGTTAACCCTACAATGGATAAAAGCTCATCCACACGTTTACGTTCTTGTGCCCCGGTGAGTTTTTCAAAGTTTCTAAGAGGTTCAGCAATAATATCTAAAACTCTTTTTTTGGGATTGAGGGAGGAATAGGTATCTTGAAATATCATTTGAACGCCTCTCCGATAAGGGGAATGATTCCTGGTAACCAATTTAGTAATGTCCTTATCATCGTAAAGGATTTGCCCTCCTGAAACCTCAGCTAAGCCAATAATAGCTTTTCCAGTTGTACTTTTTCCTGAGCCAGACTCACCAACCAACCCTAGGGTTTCGCCTTCTTCTACTCTAAAGGAGACACCATCCACTGCTTTTACATAACTTTGAACTCTTCCGAATATACCGCCTCTAATGGGGTAATAGACTTTTAAATTATTCACTTCAAGTATTGACACGAGTTATCCTCCTTTTCCCATTCATTTTGAAATCCCTATAACAAGAGCATAATACAAAATGTCCTTTTTCAACTTCGTGGTATTTTGGAGAAGCCTCATGACTAGATTCTTTTGTCCAAGGAATTCTTGGTGCGAACCTACAACCTTCACGCTTCATATTTATTAAAGAAGGAACCATGCCTTCTATTACAGGCAGTCTGTTATTTCCATTAAGTGCTGCACCTGGTATAGAAGCTAAGAGGGACCTGGTATAAGGATGCAGAGGATTTTTAAAAATTGTATTAACATTTCCACTCTCAACAATTTGGCCTGCGTACATTACAGCAACTTTATCAGCCATTTCTGCAACTACACCAAGATCATGGGTGATTAATATAATACCTGTCTTCATTTCTTTTTGTAGCTTTTTCAGTAGGTCCAAAATTTGTGCTTGTATTGTCACATCCAGTGCAGTGGTAGGTTCGTCTGCGATAACAAGAGCCGGTTTACAAGCAAGTGCTATTGCAATCATGGCTCTTTGTCTCATACCACCTGAAAGCTCATGGGGAAATTGCTCATAGGTTAATGCAGGAGTTACAATGCCAACATCATTGAGCAGTTCCATGGCTCTTTTTTTTCGCTGATAATTATCAAGGTTGGTATGATAAAATAAGGACTCCTCAATCTGAGCACCAATTTTCATCAACGGATTGAGAGCGGTTAAGGGATCTTGAAATATCATTCCAATCTCTTTACCTCGAAACCGATTTAACTCTTCCAAGCTTAGTTGTAATAAATCCGTGTTTTTAAACATAATATTACCTTCAACTTTGGTATAATCCTTGTTATGCAGACTAAGAATAGACAGTGCCAGGGCACTTTTACCACACCCGGATTCTCCCACTATGGCAAAGACTTCATTTTCATTAACATTTAATGAAACTCCATCTACTGCGGCATAATAGTCACCATTAATACGAAAGGAAGTAACAAGATTATTAATTCTTAACAATACATTCTTATCCATAATCCTCCTTAATTTCACCAATGTGATTTATTTTTTGATTTACTTAGTCCAAGTATATATAAATGCATATGTTCATAACTCAATTATTATAACTGTGTATTAAAGTATTGCAGTAATTCTTTGGTGCATTAATGTAGAGGACTAAAAAAAAGGAGCCTAACATGCAGAGAAATGGTTTCCCTGTGTAAGCTCCATTGATTACTATAAATTAGAATTTAGATTCCAACATTATACAAATATGAGTGGTAGATGTCAATATGCATATTAAAAATATTTTTTTTGTAATTATGACATAAAATGACATTAGTTGGTTAAGTATAAAGGGAAAGAGTCAATATTTATTATTGATTTTTAGACTTGATTCGTTAACTATTTCTGGAATACGAATCAGGGGTATATACGTTCTGATATATTAGTCACATAGATTGCATTTGCTTTTTTGTACTCTGATTAGGGCATTATAAAAAAAGGATTACTTTGCAATAAAAATAGATATGACTAAGATTGCAAAAAATGGAGAAGATTTATAAAGTGTTTTATTTTGCATTTCATATTTTATTTAGCTAAAAGATAGAACTATGATATATTGTAGAAATTAACTTAAAGTTTACAATGAGGAAACATCTATATTTTATAAACCCTTGACAAGAATTAAAAATTACAGTATAATCAAAAAGCGCGATTTTATATTGCGTCAATATTTATGTGCATTAAAACATGAAATGTAGCGCGACCCAAACAATTCAGACAATAATCAG
>DALYNO010000019.1:0-15942 GCA_031975295.1 Anaerocolumna sp.
AATTGCTAATGAATCAACGGCATGGCCAGATATTACTACTGATGTAGAACAAGGTGGACTAGGATTTCATTACAAGTGGAATCTAGGTTGGATGAATGATATTACAAATTATATGAAAACTGATCCATTGTTTCGCAAAGGAAGACATGGAGAGTTAACATTTAGCATGGTTTATGCTTATACAGAGAAATTTATGTTGGTATTATCACATGATGAGGTTGTACATTTAAAGGGTTCCATGGTTAACAAAATGCCAGGTACACTGGAGCAGAAGTTTGCCAATCTAAGGGTATTATATGGATTTATGATGTGCCATCCAGGCAAAAAACTATTATTTATGGGGCAGGAATTTGGACAGTTCAAAGAATGGAATGAAAATAGTCAAATATCCTGGGAACTGTTAGATGAGCATAACAATTTAAAGTTACAAAGGTATGTCAGAGAGCTAAACTATCTTTATAAGAAATATCCGGCACTTTATGAGCTGGATTTTCATAGAGCTGGTTTTGAATGGATCAGTGCTTTAGATGCTGATCATAGTATAATTGTTTTTGTGAGACAATCTAAGAGGGAAGAGGCATTACTGGTTGTATGCAACTTTACGCCGGTTACTTATGACAGTTACAGGATAGGTGTTCCTTTTCATGGTAAATACAAGGAAATATTGAATAGTGATCATATTAACTATGGTGGAAGTGATAGAAGAAACAAAAGAGTAAAGTTATCTAAAAACATACCCTGGGATGGAAGAGATCATTCCTTGGTTGTTGTAATACCACCTCTTGGTATTAGTGTGTATACCTGCCAAAGGATTATGTAAAGTAATTATTTATATGCTGGAAGTAAATGTAAACTATTTTATGAAGATAGCATATATGTAAAATGTCAAGTTAATAAAATAAGGATTTTTAGGTGTTTTACTTACGATATCAAAAACTTTATAAAAAGTGAAAAAAAAGCTTTTCTTTTCTTAAAAAAAGTGGTATTTTATTTTTAGACGATTTTTCGTTAGAGCAAAGATGTTCTCATTTATTTGGGGACATTTTTTTTATACAAATATAGTAATACTGTATTTGTAATCCTAATATGTATGTAATTAGCAAATATAAAGAGTATGGAAGGAGTATTTAAAATGGCTGAAAAATTAACTGAAATCTTTGGTAAGGATGTATTTTGTGAAGCAACTATGATAGAGCGTTTACCTAAGAAAACTTATGCAGCGTTAAAGAAAACAATTAAGAATGGTGAGGATTTGGATCCTGCTGTTGCAGATATCGTTGCGAATGCAATGAAAGATTGGGCAATCGAAAGAGGTGCAACCCATTATACCCATTGGTTCCAGCCAATGACTGGAATTACTGCTGAAAAACATGATTCTTTTATCAGCCCTACAGCAGATGGAAAGATTATCATGGAATTCTCTGGTAAAGAATTAATCAAAGGTGAACCAGATGCTTCTTCCTTCCCTTCCGGTGGTCTTCGAGCAACATTTGAAGCTAGAGGTTATACAGCTTGGGATTGTACATCACCAGCTTTTTTAAGAGAAGATGCTGCGGGTGTTACATTATGTATCCCTACTGCTTTTTGTTCTTATACAGGAGAAGCTTTGGATAAGAAAACGCCTCTGCTTAGATCCATGGAAGCAATTAGTGTGCAGGCTGTTCGTCTGCTTAAATTATTCGGTCATGAAGAAGTTAGTTCCGTATCCTGCTCTGTAGGCCCTGAACAGGAATATTTCTTAGTTGACAAAGCAAAATATCTAAAGAGAGAAGATTTGATTTTCAGTGGACGTACTTTATTTGGAGCCCTTCCTCCTAAAGGACAAGAAATGGAAGATCATTACTTTGGCAGTTTAAAAGAAAGAATTGCTGCTTTCATGAAAGAATTAAATGAAGAATGCTGGAAACTTGGTATTTTAGCAAAAACACAACATAACGAAGTTGCTCCTGCACAGCATGAATTGGCGCCTATTTATTCAACTGCTAATATTTCTACAGATCACAATCAGCTGGTTATGGAAATTATGAAAAAGGTTGCAAGTCGTCATGGTTTGGCTTGCCTCTTACATGAAAAGCCATTTGCAGGTGTTAACGGTTCTGGAAAACATGATAACTGGTCAATCGTAACAGACACAGGTAAAAATCTTTTAGATCCAGGTAAAACACCTCATGAAAATATACAGTTTTTATTATTCTTATCTGCTATTATTAAGGCCGTAGATGATCATGCAGACTTACTTCGTTTATCAGCATCCAATGCTGGAAATGACCACAGACTGGGAGCCAATGAAGCACCTCCTGCAATTATTTCTATCTTCCTTGGAGAACAGCTTGAAGACGTAGTTAAACAGTTAGTTGAAACTGGTGATGCTACAAGCAGTAAAAAAGGTGGCAAATTAAACATCGGTGTTCATACTTTACCTGAATTACAAAAAGATGCTACAGATCGTAACCGTACTTCACCATTTGCATTTACAGGTAACAAGTTCGAGTTTAGAATGGTTGGATCCTCCATGTCCATTGCTGGTCCTAACACTACATTAAATACAATAGTAGCAGATGCACTTTCTGATTTTGCTGATGAATTAGAAAAAGCTGAAGCTTTCGATTTAGCAGTACATGATCTAATTAAAAAGACTGTAACGGAACATCAGAGAATTATCTTTAATGGAAATGGTTATTCGGATGCCTGGGTAGAAGAAGCTGAGAGAAGAGGCCTTCCTAATATTAGATCCTTAGTTGAAGCGATTCCTACATTAGTGTCTGAAAAATCCATTCAATTATTTGGCAAACATAAAGTGTATTCTGAAGTTGAACTTCATTCCCGTGCAGAAATAGAATTTGAAGCATACTCTAAAACAATTAACATTGAAGCTAAAACAATGATTGAAATGGCTAACAAATTATATATTCCTGCTGTTATTAAATATGCTACAGGTTTGGCTGGATCAATTAATGCCATTAAAGCAGCTGTTCCTGATGCAGATGTAAGTGTACAGGAAGATTTACTAAAAGAAACTTCTAGCCTTTTAGCAAAATCAAAAGCAGCATTATTATCACTTCAGGAAGTTGTTGCTGCAGCTGCTGAAAAAGAGGGTGGAGAACAGGCATTATACTTTAAAAAAGTTGTGTTCCCCGCAATGGAAGTTTTAAGAACGCCTATTGATGCACTTGAATTAATTGTTGAAAAAGAATTATGGCCAGTGCCTACTTACGGAGATTTATTATTTGAAGTATAGGAAATTAACTCTTTTATATTTCGCTTAAAATCATAAAGAATTATATTTAACCCATATAAAATTAAACTGCTGTATACTAATCTATAGAGGCATAACTAAGTAATGTAAGCTTACTTATAAGCTATGCCATTAGATGAAATACGGCAGTTTTTTGTTTATTTTTATTATGAATTCTATCTATCATTCTAACAAAGCATTCTGTAATGGAGTATCTAGAATCTTAAAATCATTATTACATTTCCATTTTGAAATCAAAATATGCAAAAGTAATAATTCACTAAGCATTTTTTATGAATATGTCATATTGCACAAAAAAACATAGTATATTAGTGTTATTGGTCTTTAAATATGGAAATAATATGCATAATATATTTACACATTATACAATATGACGTTAATTATTAATATTTATGTTTTCTATGGCACGAAATATATAAAAGTGGTAGTATTTGTGACAAAGCGATTTTTTTGCTGACTAATCTGAACACATCTATGGTTCAGATAAAAAGAAAAGAAAGGGAGATGATTATATTGAGTTTAAGCGTTATGTTTTTCCAAATTATATCAATTATTACTGCACTTCTTTCCTTTGTTGCAGCCTTCTGGCTATACAAATGGGTAGTAAAACAACCTTCCTCTAACAAACGAATTGCAGAGGTTAGTAAGCTCATCCGTAACGGAGCTTATACATTCTTGAACAAAGAATTTAAAACCTTAGCAAAATTTTGTACCATTGTTGCTATTATTATATTTATTTTTCTACCTGAGCCTATCTGGAAGGGTAATGTGGTAGAGAATCTGTTAATGGCGGTTTCTTATATTTTTGGTACAGTATTTTCAGGAATTGCAGGTAAAATTGGTATTAGTATTGCAACGATAGCTAATGTTAAAGCAGCTGAAGCTGCCACTAAGGGCATTAAACCATCCTTTATGTCAGGATTTCGTGGTGGTGCTGTAATGGGTATGGCAGTAGTTGGTTCCAGTTTATTAGGTGTAACTCTTGTATTACTTTTAACCAATAACACAACTGCACTTTTAGGGTTTAGTTTTGGTGCCAGTTCTATGGCCTTATTTGCGAAAGCAGGCGGAGGTATTTTTACCAAGACTGCAGATATTAGTGCAGACTTATGTGGAAAAGTTGAACTTGGCATTCCAGAAGATGATCCAAGAAATCCTGCTGTAATTGCCGACAATGTTGGTGATAATGTTGGTGATGTTGCAGGTATGGGAGCAGACTTATTTGATTCTAATGTAGCATCTATGGCGGCTGCGCTGGTTATGGCCTCTGCTCTTGATAAAACAGCTGGAGGTACTGGTAATGCAGCTATGGTATTCTGCTATGCAGCAATCGGGTTATTTGCTTCAATGATTGGTGTACTTACTGCCAAGATGAAAGAGGGCGGAGATCCAACCCGGGCATTAAATTCCAATACATATGTAACAACAGTCATATTTGGAGCCCTTACAGCTGTAGCTACCTGGGTATTTAATTTTGAATGGCGCATCTGGGCTGCCAGTGCTATCGGACTAGTTGTAGGTGTTATCATTGGGCTGGCAAGTGATTACTTTACAGATGATAAGAAACCGCCAGTTCATGCCGTAGCAAAAGCTTGTGAATCTGGCCCAGCCTTTACAATCCTGTCTGGAATTTCTTATGGTTTAATGAGTACATTACCATCTATGATTGGTATCGGTGTATCTGCACTGGCTGCTTATAAGATTTGCGAACCACTGGGAGCTGGATATCCTATGTTTGGTATTTCTATGGCTGCTGTTGGCATGTTATCCATCGTTGGTATGATTATATCTAATGATGCCTATGGTCCAATAGTTGATAATGCAAGAGGGCTTGTTGAAATGGGGAATCTAGGAGATAAGGCTCTTGAAATTACGGATTCACTTGACAGTGCCGGTAATACAGTTAAGGCGGTTACGAAAGGATTTGCAATCGGTGCTGCTGGGCTTACTGTTATTTCTTTGTTAGGAGCCTTTATGAGTGAGGTTAATACGGCAGCAATTGATTTAGGAATTGTAGAAGAAGGCATCCAATATATTCAGGGCTTCGATATAATTAATCCGGTAGTATTCTTTGGCTTATTATTCGGTGCTTCCATTCCAGCAGTATTTTCTGCTATGTTAATGTTAGGTGTTGATCGTAATGCACAGCGTATGGTAGCTGAAATACATCGTCAGTTTAAAGAAATTATTGGTCTGAAAGAAGGCAAAGAGGGCGTTACTCCTGAGTATGATAAATGTATTGAAATTGCAACGACTGGAGCAATAAAAGAACTTATTCCCGCTGGCTTAATGGTTATCATATCGACCCTTTTAGTAGGCTTCATTGGTGGTGTGGAAGCCATCGGTGGTTTTATAACTGGTAATATTATAAGTGGTTTATTATTTGCATTATTTATGTCAAACTCCGGTGGACTATGGGATAATACGAAGAAGTATATTGAATCTGGTAATAATGGTGGCAAGAATTCGGATGCACATAAAGCCGGAGTAGTTGGTGATACAGTAGGCGATCCTTTTAAGGATACAGCTGGTCCTTCTATCAATACCCAGATTACAGTAGTATCTTTGGTAGCCTCCTTAACCGCTACAATCTTCCTTTCCTTCTCTTTATTTGGTTAATTAGACTATATATGCTCTTCTTTGACAGATGAACCTAATAACAGCTGTCATTGAAGGGCATATTTTAAAAAGAAAGGTAGTAAGCAGTCAACTATTCATTCTTTTAAAGTTAAGAGGCATTATGCTCCTTAACACCTGAGGATTATAAGACTCATTTTGTTCTCCCAAAATACTCTATCATTCTCCAGTCTGTCTTCTTATTTATATTTGTTCATATGTTTATAATTGAAATAACAATAATCTTGGAAATAACTATGGACAATCTTAACAGATTAGTAGATAATAGAAACATTGAGAAAAGGATATATGTAATAATATATATCAAAAGGACCAAAATAAGTGTTAAGAGAGAACAAGGTAGGAGTACTATTACATGAGAAATATCAAGTTAGTTTTGGAATATGATGGTTCCAGATACGATGGTTGGCAAAAACAACCGGGAAGTAATAATAGTTTAACTGTGCAGGATAAACTTGAGAGCGTTTTAAGTAAAATGGAGAATGAGACAGTTGAGGTAATTGGTGCGGCTAGGACCGAAGCGGGTGTGCATGCTTATGGCCAAATAGCTAATTTCAAAACCAATTCAGAATTAAAATTATATGAAATCAAACATTACCTCAATAGATTCCTACCAAGGGATATTGCAACTTTGGAGGTATTTGAAGTACCAGAAAGATTTCATAGCAGTTTTAATGCCAAGGCATTTCGTTATGAATATAAAATTACCATGGGAGAAGTTTCATCGGTATTTGAAAGAAAATATAACTATTATAGTTTTCACAAGCTGGATATTCTAAAGATGCGAGAAGCAGCTAAGTTTCTAACTGGCAAGCATGACTTTAAAGCATTTTCTGATAATAAAAGAATGAAGAAATCTACTGAGAGAACCATGCACAAAATAGATATATACGCAGATATTAATGAAATCAATATTACTTTAGAGGCTGATGATTTCTGGCCGAATATGGCAAGGATTATTGTAGGAACTTTAATAGAAGCTGGTGATGGCTCAAGAACTGTAGAGAGTGTAAAAGAAGCACTTGAAAGTCTTGATAGAAGTAAAGCAGGTGCAACTGCAGAACCCAGAGGGTTATTTTTACAAGAAGTTATTTATCAGTAGGATATAGCTATTGCAGATGTCCGCTTCACATCGTTACAGCGGTTATTCTAAGGGCATTATAACATTTTAATGATATAACCGGCTTCGTTCCCTAATTGTAAACTATGATAAGAAAGCTCTGCAAGCTTAAAGAATTTATCCCTTAAGTCTGCAGGGCTTTTATAGATTACAACTGGTAAGAATGCTTAATTCCTACTACTTTTTTCTAGGGTTCTCATAATCAGCAGTGGACTATCTATCGTAGAGCAGTCTTTTTGAATAAGCATTTCTGTATTCGGTAGGGGTAAATCCTACTGTTTTTTTAAATACTTTCATAAAATTATGACTGTCAACAAATCCCAAAGATATAGCAATTTCATTAATGGTTTCATTGGTGTCCGATAATCGATATTTAGCAAGTTCCATTTTTTCTTTTAATAAGAATTGTTTCAAAGGTAAACCTTCAATATTTCGAAATAAATGAGATAAGTATTTCTCATTATATCCGAAATGTTGGGCTATTTGAGAAATTTTTATGTTCTGTGTTATTGTTAACTTAATGTAATCTATTATATCATTATATATTTGCCTTTTTGATTCATTGACGGTAAGAGCTTTTTTTGAGAAGTATTGATTGTAAATTTCACACAAGATAGTGGTTGTTATATAATTAATAAAGTTAGATTCATAATTAGATCTTATTGAATCTTGTAGCTGTTTCATAAGTATGACCACTTTCTCTAAAGTAGGTAGGGTTCCTTGTAGTGGAATATAAATTCGATTGGGATCTGATAAAAAGGAATTGGTACTATCTGATACAATTAATTCATGACAAGGCATGAAGTGAAGCCAATAAAAACTGCAATCCGATTCCAGATATCCATATCTTATATTTCCCAAAGTGGGAGTTAGAAGTAAATGTTCCCCTTTCTCTACCTTGTATTTGCCATTCTTATCAGCTATGTAAAGGGTACCTTCAGTTATTACAAATAATTCATAATCTTTTAATGTAAATTTTTCGTGCTTCCAATTCACAGTGGGTGCCTTAAACTTACCTGTATAAATATAGGACAAAGGTACATTAACTTCTAATTCACAGATCTTCATTACACCCTCCATAAAATAACCTTTTTACACCTAATCTAACATTTAGCTATTTATAGTATGTAGATTCTATAATATATTAAAGAGATTATACACCGAGCTTATCAAAAAGTAAATAACTTTATTACACCTAATCAATCTATAATCCATTTACGACGCAATCTATTTTCGGTATCATATTAGTAGGAAAGAAATAGTTAATATAGTTTTCTATTATGTGATACATTAGAAAGAGAAGGTGAAGGTTATGAAGTTAAATGTTAAGACAACAAAGGTTCCCCTTATTAAAAGTTTTGGTTTAAGTAAGGTTAAAGTTTTAGATTCTTACAGCGAAAATGCTTTTTCCAAAGAACTTGATTATTTATATGCTCTAAAGCCAGAGAAATTATTAGCAGGTTTTGCAGTAGTAGCGAATAGAGAACCTCTAGACAGCAAGTATGCTGGCTGGGAAACCACAGAAATTAAAGGCCATACTTTAGGGCATTATATGACTGCGATTGCGCAAGTCTATGAAAACACTGGTTCAACAAAATATCTAGAGAGAATTCTTTTTATTCTGGAGGAGTTAAAGCAATGTCAGGGAGAGAACGGTTACTTATTTGCTTCTGAGGAAGAAATATTTGATAGAGTAGAAAATAGAAAGCCGGCTTGGGTACCTTGGTATACCATGCATAAAATTCTGGCAGGACTTATAAGTATATATAATGCTACTTATCTCGAACTTGCGAAAGAAATAGCCTCTAACCTAGGGGACTGGATTTATAATAGAACAAGTAAGTGGTCTGAAGAATTAAAGTATATTGTACTTGCAGTAGAATATGGTGGAATGAATGATTGCTTATATGATCTATATAAAATAACTGGTAAAGAGGAACATTCCTTGGCCGCACATGCTTTTGATGAAATGCCCTTAATCAGGGATTTTGCAGACAATAAAGATGTCTTAGACGGAAAACATGCGAATACCACAATACCAAAAGTGCTTGGAGCGTTAAATCGTTATATGACAATAGGAGATGATGATATTTATCTTAGAGCATCCATCCACTTTTTTGATATGGTGGTTCATCATCACACCTATGTAACAGGCGGAAATAGTGAATGGGAGCATTTTGGTACCCCTGGCATTTTAGATGCTGAAAGAACAAACTGTAATTGCGAAACCTGCAATTCCTACAATATGCTTAAACTAGCCAAAGGGCTCTTTCAGGTAACTGGAGCTAAAAAATATGCAGACTTTTATGAACGTGCACAAATAAATTCCATACTATCATCCCAGAATCCTGAAACGGGTATGACAACCTACTTTCAGCCTATGGCAACTGGATACTTTAAAGTTTATGGAACACCATTTGATAAATTCTGGTGTTGTACTGGAACAGGAATGGAGAACTTCACAAAATTAAATGATGGCATTTACTTTGGAACAGAAGAATCAATTTATGTAAATAGATATATAAGTTCCAGTCTAATATGGGAAGAAAAGGGGCTTGTTTTGCAACAGGCGGCAGACGTTCCTAAAGATGATAAAATCCTTTTTAAGATAAATTTATCAGAGATTAAGAGAAGTGAATTCGCCTTGCACCTGCGAATTCCTGACTGGATAGCAAAAGAAATAGTGATTAAAATTAACGGATCAATTGTTCATTATACTATCTGCAATGACTATGCCGTATTGGAGAGGGAATGGAGAGACCTGGATGAACTTGAACTAACACTGCCGATGCAGGTAAATTTCAGTGTACTTCCTGACAATAATAATGCAGTTGCGTTTACCTATGGACCGGTTGTATTAAGTGCGGGACTAGGCACAGAAGATATGCAGATCATCCAAACTGGTGTAGCTGTAAATATTCCAATAAAAGATATGCAAATAAAAGATTATATCATAGTTGAAGATATAACAGTCGAGGAATGGTTAGCAGATCTTTCAAAACATTTCATTCGAGAAGGAGATCAGCTGGAATTTAGACTGATAGGTACGGATGAAGATAAAAATCTTCTATTTACACCTCACTATAAACAGTATACAGAGCGTTATGGAATCTATTGGGAGATAGTAAACAGGGACTCTAAGGGCTACTTAAAGCGCATGGAGCTGGAACAGGAGCGAAATCGCTTTGAAAATTCCTTGATAGACAAGATACCATTAGGAAATGATCAGTATGAACTTGTCCATGGTATTAAAGGAGAACGAACTGACGCTTCAGACGTGTTTGCTAGAAGATGCAGAATTATTAGAAATGGTGGCTGGGTAAGTTATGAATTAAAAGTTAAACAAGGCGAAGTGTTATATCTTGGTACTACTTACTCTACCAGAGATACAGATAAAGGTGTTGAAATATATATAGATGAAGAACTTGTAAGGAAAGAAATCATAGAGGGAGACAAGGAGCAAACTTATTTTACAAAAGAATTTAAGATAGAAAGTCAATATTATGAGGGGAAAGAAAATATAACTGTAAAGTTTAAGACTCTGGACAATACTGAGATTAGAATATACGATCTGCTCTATGTTAGAAAAGATTATTAATTTAATTGGTAAAGAAGAGCATTTAGGTAAGAATGATGTAAATGAAATAGTATAACCCACACATATGGAATAAGCTCAGGATTTAGGTTCTGTATGGTCAGGTCACAGGGAAATGGGTTAGGAATTGTCAGTTAAAAAGAGCCCCAAGTCATATAAAATGATCTGAGGGCTCTTTCACTTAACACAAAATGATGGATATTTTATAGAATTTATTCTACAGTTACAGACTTAGCTAGATTACGTGGCTGATCAACGTTTAATCCACGGTGAACAGAAGTATAGTAGGCTAATAATTGTAATACAACTGCAGCTGTAAACGGTGCAAGATCGTCTGGTAACTTAGGTAATGCAATGTGATAATCATACATGGATGAGTCTGCATCAGTTTCACCGTTGGTAATGAATAATACAAAAGCCTCTCTGGCACGAACTTCACGAATGTTAGATATCATCTTGGAATAAACATGTTCCTGGGTTGCTAGGGCTACAACTGGCACTCCGTTGGTTACAAGGGATAATGTTCCATGTTTTAACTCACCGGCAGCATATGCTTCAGAATGTATATAGCTAATTTCTTTTAATTTAATGGAACCTTCACAAGAGAGGGCATAATCCAACCCTCTGCCAATAAAGAATAAGTCTTCTTTTTTAGTAAATAACTTGCATATTTCTTCTAAAGTAGTATCTAAGCTTAATGTCTGTTCCAGTGCAGACACCATATCACACAAACCTTTGACTTTTTCTGCACACACAGTTTCAGTTATTGTTCCTCTAACCAATGCAAATTTAAAACTCAACATATATAAACAAGATAATTGGGCTGTATATGCTTTTGTACTGGCAACAGCAATTTCTGGACCAGCATGGGTATATAATACATAATCACTTTCTCTTGCAATAGAAGAACCTTTTACATTAACAATGGAAAGAGTAGTAGAACCATTTTCTTTTGCAAGTCTTAGTGCAGCCAAAGTATCCGCAGTCTCTCCGGATTGAGATATGGTAATTACTAACGTATGAGAATCAATAATTGGATTTTCATATCTGAACTCTGAAGCGATTTCGACAGAAACAGGGATTCTGAGTAATTTTTCCATCATCACTTTGCCAACTAAACCAGCATGCATAGCAGTTCCACAAGCAACAATAATAATCCTGTTTATACCAGTAAACACTGAATCAGATATATTATCCTGTGAAAAATCAGGTAAATGTCCTTGTTTAATTCTAGGTAGTATAGTATTGCGGATAGAAGCAGGTTGCTCAAATATTTCTTTTAACATAAAATGAGGATAACCGCCTTTTCTAGCTGCATTCATATCCCAGCTCACATGAAGCATTTTAGGTTCAGTGATAGTTCCATTTAAATCTTTAACTACAATACTTTCTTTTGTTAACCTTGCTATATGCATTTCTGGTAAAACAAAATAATCCTTAGAGTATTCGATTAAAGCAACCATATCTGAGGCTATTACAGCACCATCTTTGGTATGGCATGCAACTAAAGGGCTTTCATTTCTCAAACAATAAATAACATTTGGTTCATCCTGAAACATGATGCAAAATGCATAGGCACCTTTTAATTGATTTACAGCTTTTACGATTGCATGATAGGGATCTCCGTCGTAAAGGCTATCAATTAACATGGCAGCAATTTCAGTATCAGTCTGAGAAACCGGGAACTTGCCGTCTTTTGCCAACTCTAATTCTAGTTCATGATAATTTTCAATAATACCATTATGGATTAAGGTAACCTTACCGTGAGTATGAGGGTGAGAGTTTGTATCAGTAACACCTCCATGGGTAGCCCAACGTGTATGACCAATCCCACAAGTACTGTCTAAATCTTTCATTTCAGAAACTTTCTCTCTAAGAGAAGATACCTTACCAATGGTTTTAATTGTGTTAATATTATTATGATTAAAAAATGCAATACCTGCACTATCATAACCACGATATTCTAGAGATTCCAATCCATTTAATAATACACCCTTAGCCTCAGTATAACCAGTAAAACCAATAATTCCACACATAAAAAAATCTCCTTCATAATTTAGTTTTCAATGTTCAACAATTGTTTTTCTTCATGAATTCATAGCAAAACAAACTTATCGTTAGAGAACAATAAGAAATGGTTTACCTAATTCATTTATCTTGGTTATGCCGCTGTTGTGCTCCAGTTACCTGAAGTTTTTTCGACATATCACACATCCAAGCATATGAGAGAGCATCCGCCGAAGGATTCGCTAACTCTCTACCTCGTTAACCTCTAAATATCTTTATCCAATAGAGGTGCATGGCGCTAATTTAAACATTTCTGTTAGATAGATTTTGGACTAATCTTGTAAATGAGTTACTTACCACAAATTTATTATATGAAATAAATATCTTTTGGTGATAGAATTATTCATAAATCATCTATCAGGATTTCTCAAGATAAAAGAAGCTGAGAATTAAAATTATACGGATATCCTCTTGTATAGGATACAAATATAAATCTACTAATCAGCTTCTGGATTCTTAGCTTAAACTTATAGAATGAAATAAAGTAATTACAATCCTATGCCAATTGATCCAGTATCATTCTGAACTCGAATGCTATTTCATACCTCTAATTTTGCGATAGGATTATGGTATCATGATTTGGTTTATAAGTCAATTATTTTCATTTATAAAAAAGGCAATACCACATACGCCTGGGCCAGCATGAGTGCCAACAACCGTACCAATCGGACTAACGTATTTGGGGTTAAGTTCTAGGTCCTTCCCAGATATCCTAAGAAAATCATTCATATTATCTTTATAAGCAGAATAGCCAATACAGTAGTGAGCGCTATTGTTAATACCACCACTTTGCTGTATTAATTGCATCAGTTTTTGATATGCACTAGACATACCTCTGGCTTTGGCAGCAACAGATACTTCACCATCTTTTATTTCGATAATCGGCTTAATATTTAGTATTGTCCCTGCAAAAGCGCCTACGCCAGACAGGCGTCCACCCTTTTTTAAATATTCTAAGCTTTCTAAAACAGCAAATAATCTTATATTGTGTTTCGCTTTCTCAATTTCAGTCACTACTTTAATAGCATCATAACCCAGATTTATCATATCAATGGTTTTTCTTAGGAGTATTTGCAGTCCTAAAGTAACATTGAGACTGTCAATGATATGAATATTATCGTAATCAACCATATCTTTGGCAATCACAGCACTTTGATAAGTACCACTTAATTTAGAGGAGATAGTAAGGACAATTACAGTATCCTTGTTGGTCTTAGCGTCCTCAAAATATGGAAGATATTGTTCAGGCGTGAGTTGGCTGGTACTTGGTAATGATTGAGATTTTACTAATTTATCATAAAACTCTTCGGGCATAAGATCAATTCCGTCTGTATATTCCCCATCTGTAAATATTACATGCAATGGAAGTACTGTAATATTGAGTTCTTTGGCTTCTTGTTGACTAATATCTGAAGTTGAATCGGTTATTATTTGTATGCTCATATTGCCTCCCTTATGATTTCATGTTATTAAAAAAAGTGTGTAATATAGATAGTGCATTTTCTAAAGCAGTTAATTCATCCAGGTTAAGATTGTCTGCAACATTGTTTACAAGTTTTTTATGGAATTCTTTGTGTTTATCATACGCTTTGGTACCAAGGGGAGTAAGAGCTACGTTCACCCGCCGTTTATCTTCCTTTAATTTACTTCTTGTCAGGTAACCCTTTTGCTCTAAGGTTTTAACTGAAGTCGTTAGGGTACTTCCTGTCACCATCAGTTTGGCTGAAATTTCAGTCATTGTATGAAGGCCTTCTAGATTACCATCATGAACAGCTTCTATTACGTGCATTTCATTTATAGATAAGTTCTTGAAATCTCCTTTTGATAATGCGGCTTCTTCCAAACGTAGAATGTCATGGAATACATCATTTAAAAACTTATTCAAATTTTCATTATAGTGATTCAAAAGTAAGTTCCTTTCTGTTTTTTATTCCGTATAGGAGTATGCCCGGGTCTTATAGCCCAATTCATCCTAGCAACCTTCCATCGGTAATTTTCTAATAAAGCCTTCTAGAAGTAAAAAAATGCTCCCATCGGTTATTACAAATATTATCGGTTAGTGTAAACTAAAACGGATGAAGTTGTGAGATAACAAATAGAGCTTTTGAAACCCCGAATAACAGTAGTTCTAGTTCATCAAAAAATAATTTGAACTTCAAAGTATATTCATTATAAACAATTAATTCTTGTTTGTCAATATACTTTGAAGTTCAAAGTATAATAGATAATATTATAGTTAAAATTTATAAGTTACTTACTAGTTAACTATAATACAATATAATAGAAGGTAAAAATAGACATAAAGAATATAGAGCTTACAAGGAGGCTTTAACATTATCATGCAGAAAATAAAAGTGTAAGTGCATATCTTTTTTATTTTGGAAATGCCCATTTTGAAAAAAGAGGCTGCCGATGAGAGTTCATGCAGGGGACAGGAATAAATTATGGATATAGATAAATCATATCGTTGTCCACCTTGTAAAGAAAAATATAGGAATGAGTTTTCTGTCAAAGCTTTTCATTCCTTTGGGAACATAGTTACTCTATTTTAATACTTATCCAAATAATTAATTGCAAATAAGGACGTAAATATAATAAAATAAAGTCCTTATTTTTGCATCATCTTTATTGTATAATGAACCTACAAAGCAAGATAATGTACAAGGAAGTGAGGTATTGTATGCAAAAATATTATTTAGCTGTAGACATTGGGGCATCCAGTGGTAGACATATATTAGGAACCATTGAAGATGGTAAAATCTCCTTGGAAGAAATATATCGTTTTGAAAATGGTATGGTAAATAAAGATGGTCATTTATGCTGGGATTTAGGCCGCCTATTTGCTGAAATAAAAAACGGTCTAAAGAAATGCAAGGAAATGAATAAAATCCCTGTTAGTATGGGAATTGATACCTGGGGTGTTGATTATGTATTATTAGATGAAAATAACCAAGTCCTTGGTAATACCTATGGATATAGGGATAAAAGAACCACTGGTATGGATCAAAAAGTATATGATTTTATAACAGAAGCTTCCTTATATGAAAGGACAGGCATTCAAAAACAAATTTTTAACACTATTTATCAGTTAATGGCAGTTAAAACACAGAATCCTGAACATATGGAGCAGGCAGATACCTTATTGTTAATTCCGGATTACTTTAATTTCTTATTAACAGGAAATAAATTATCAGAATATACCAATGCCACAACGACCCAATTAGTTAATCCAGATTCAAAAGACTGGGACTACGCATTAATCGATAA
>DALYNO010000019.1:15952-18226 GCA_031975295.1 Anaerocolumna sp.
AATTAGGGTATAAGAAAGAAATCTTTAAACAGATTTCTCTACCAAAAACCACAGTTGGAACTTTTATCCAGGATATTATAGATGAAGTTGGGTTTGACTGTCAGGTAATTCTTCCGGCAACTCACGACACTGGTTCAGCTGTGTTATCCGTACCGGCAAATGACGACGATTATTTATACATTAGTTCAGGTACCTGGTCACTTATGGGCATTGAGAGCGTGAAGGCAGATTGCAGTAAAGAAAGCAAGTTAGCTAACTTTACGAATGAAGGTGGATTTGATTATCGTTTCCGTTATTTAAAAAACATAATGGGACTTTGGATGATCCAATCAGTTAGACATGAATTAAATGATAGTTATTCCTTTGCACAACTGTGTGAACTTGCAACAAAAGCTGATGGATTCAAATCCAGAGTAGATGTCAATGCAGATGAATTTTTATCCCCTGCAAATATGACAGAGGCTATTAAGAAATACTGTAAAGATACAAATCAAGAAGTTCCTGAAACAGTTGGTGAGATAGCAGCAGTGATATATAACAGTCTTTCTGAAAGTTATGCTGAGGCTGTAAAAGAACTTGAGGCATTAACTGGCAGATCTTATTCTAGAATTCATATTGTAGGTGGTGGTGCTAATGCAGATTACTTAAATGAACTCACTGCAAAAACTACGAAAAAAGCAGTCTATGCTGGACCTACAGAAGCTACTGCCATTGGTAATCTGTTAGCACAGATGCTAAAAGCGAAAGATTTTGAAACGATTGAACAGGCTAGAACCTGTGTGTTTAACTCTTTCCAGATTAAAGAATTCAGGTAGATAAGTAGTAGAAGTTTGATATAAACAAATCAATCCTATAGATTAGTAAAACAAGGCAGTAAAGAAATGAAGCAAAGCAATTTAATAAAGAAATAGAAAATTACAAACAACAATGGAATCCATTTATAGCATAACTATTAATTTTATACACCTGCTTATATAGCATATGACATTTAGGTATTATAAAAATAAGACTATTAATAGCTATGATTACAATAATGAAATGATAAAGGAGAAAGAAATATGTCAACGAAACAGAGCTATGATTTAGCAAAAGAAGCTTATAAAAAAATTGGTATTGATACAGATGTTGTAATTGAAAAACTAAAAAGTGTTGCAATCTCTATGCATTGCTGGCAAGGTGATGATGTATCAGGATTTGAAGGAGAAGGCGAATTATCCGGCGGTATCCAAGCAACAGGTAACTATCCTGGTAAAGCAAGAAATCCAGAAGAATTAATGGCTGATATTGATAAAACTCTTAGTTTAATTCCTGGAACACACAGAATTAACCTTCATGCAAATTATGCAATTTTTGAAGAAGGAGAATTTGCTGACCGTGATAAATTGGAACCAAAACATTTTGCTAAATGGGTTGAATTTGCAAAAGAAAGAGGTCTAGGATTAGATTTTAATCCTACTTATTTCTCACATCCTAAAGCTGATGGACTTACATTATCTAGTGCGGATGAAGAAATTCGTAAATTCTGGATTGATCATGGTAAAGCAAGTCTTCGAATTGCAGAATACTTTGCAAAAGAACTTGGTAAACCAGCATTAATGAACATCTGGATTCCAGATGGTTTCAAAGATATTCCTGCTGACCGTTTAGGACCTAGAGCAAGACTTAAAGATTCCCTAGATCAGATTTTATCTATTGGATACGACAAAAATCTAGTTCATGTAGCTGTTGAATCTAAAGTTTTTGGTATTGGCTTTGAAGCTTGTACAGTTGGTTCTCATGAATTCTATATGAACTATGCAGCTAAAAATGATATTTTATGCTTATTAGACAATGGACATTATCATCCTACAGAAGTGGTATCAGATAAAATTCCTTCTATGCTTTTATTCTCTGATAAAATTGCTCTTCATGTTACAAGACCAATCAGATGGGATAGTGATCATGTAGTTTTATTCGATGATGAAACAAAAGAAATTGCGAAAGAAATAGTAAGATGTGATGCACTTGATCGTGTATTAATCGGACTTGACTTCTTTGATGCAAGCATTAACCGTATTTCTGCTTGGGTTGTAGGTATGAGAAATATGCAAAAAGCATTATTATACGCTATGCTTACTCCACATAAAGAACTAGCGGCTTTACAAGATTCCTTAAACTTTACAGAACTGATGATGCTGCAGGAAGAATTAAAATTATATCCATTTGGTGATGTATGGAATTATTTCTGCGAATTAAATCAGGTTCCAGTTAGAGGAGAATGGTTTGAAGAAGTTA
>DALYNO010000020.1:0-17175 GCA_031975295.1 Anaerocolumna sp.
CAAATATATCAGCCTGGGGATATTAGGAATTTACCTATGCCAGGTTATGCTATGAAAAAGAGCCTTACTTTTATAAATACCAAGTACATACCCCCAATAATGCTTGTAACAGGTACAATAATTAATATTCTATTTAATAACCCTAATATTATCTCACTTATTATACTTGGGGGTATGAAATATAGGCTGGCTCTTACAGGAATGTATGAGGCCATGATAAGCTTAATTGATAAAAACGGGAACAAGGAGGAATAGTATGTTAGTAGCAGTAGATAGCGGACATGGAATGGAGACAGCAGGCAAAAGTACACCTCCCATACCGGAAGCCTGGTTTGGTAAAAAGAAAGGCGATATTATCCGCGAGAAAGAATTTAATAAACCCACAGCAGAATATTTAATAAAAGCCTTAGAGAGAAATGGTTTTACGACTATTAATGTGAGTCCTGGAACTACAGATGTATCCTTAGCGGATAGATATACAAGAGCAAATAATGCAAAAGCAGATATTTTTATTTCAAAACATTATAATGCAAGTATTGGTGTATGGAACAATGCTAACGGAATTGAAACGCTAGTTTCACAATATGCCAGCAATAACTCAAGACGTTTGGCTAACTTAGTTCAAACGGAATTGGTAAAAGCATACAATCGTAATAATAGGGGAGTAAAAACTGATATAGAGCAGTCAGGTATAAATGTTGCTGTTTTGCGTTACACAAATATGCCTGCAATTTTAACGGAATCTGGATTCATGGATAATTTAGCCGAAGCAAAAACCATGCTTGATCCGATTTACCAGAAATTAGATGCAGAGGCAACCTGTAAAGGTATCTGTAATTATTTTGGTGTAACTTATGTAGAAGAAATACCGACAGGATCAATATCAAAAAATTCTTCCAAAGAAGATATCAGATGGATGCAGACTAAATTAAACAATGTAATGATGAATGAAAGCTTTAGTCCACTTTCCGTGGATGGTATTTACAGTAATAAAACAAGACTTTCTGTACTCATTTATTGGGAGAAGCTTGGATGGAACTCTGATGCCTCTGATTCTGGGTGGACCATTGGAACAGCTACCATAAATGCTTTGGCAGCAGGTAGAACTAAGTAACTTCATTTAAATCCACAAACTATATAATCAAAGCTTAGCTAAGGATAGCTTATAAAAATCACCAAAGTAAGAGATTCCTAATATAATAAATAGGAATCTCTTATTCTGATTAACCAGGAGATATTATTATGGTGTCATATATAGTTACTTCAAGTAACTTTTAAAACCTCATGACATAACAAAAATGTAATCATAGACAAGAACTCCAAACGCTTAAACATATTAATAATCTAGGAGGATATAGAATGAAAATAGCGGTAGATGCAGGGCACGGATATAATACATCCGGGAAGCGCACGCCCCCTGTACCGAGAGATATAGATTTTCAAGGTGATGGTAAGATCGACGTAAAAAAAGGTGATAGTATTAGAGAGCATATGGCTTCTGTGGGAGTAGCCTATTTACTTGTACAAGAATTAAAAAGGTGTGGGTTTGAAACCGTACAAACAGGTTTTGATGACGATAATCCCAAAAACGATGATGATGTTGCACTTAAAACCAGACAAACCAAAATAAAAAATGCCAACTGTGATTATTCCATAAGTATACATTTTAATGCCTATGGTGATGGTAAAAGTTTTAATACCGCAGAAGGTCTTGAAATATTAATACATGATAAATATAATGGCAAGTCAGAAAAGTTAGCCAAGACAGTGCTAAAATATTTAATGAATGGCACTTCTCAAAAAAATAGAGGTATTAGTAAACAATCTTTAGCAATGTGTAATACCAATAGCTTAGGAGTGAAAGGTGCAATATTAACAGAACTCTGTTTTATGACTAATGAGAGAGAAGCTTTACAATTGATGGGGAATGCAGGATATTGGAAGGAATCTGCCAGGGAAATTTGTAAAGGGTTATGCGACTCTACAGGTATTAAATATATTGAAGAAGTGATTATTCCGAAGAAAAAAATTACAAAGAAATCCTCCAGTGAGGATATTAAATGGCTGCAAAAGAACTTGAATAGCGTATTAACCGGGGAAAGCTACATTCCCTTAACTGTAAATGGGGTTTATAATAACAAAACAAGAATTGCCGTTTTGATCTACTGGGAAAACCTTGGATGGAATTCAAGTGGTAAGGATACAGGATGGACTGTCGGTGATAGTACAAAGAATGCATTGGCAAAAGGCAGAAAGAAATAATTATAAGGGCTTTTATAATTTTATTACAAGATTTATAGAAGCCCTTATTCATGCTTATTTTTGTGAAAAATATAAACAATACAACAGTTAATTATTAAGATAATAAACCGATAAAAATCGCTTCATAATACTATAATTTCCATATGAGTTATGGAATATCACTATACATGACAAGAATACTATCCCTTCTATTTACAAATTCCACAAAATTATGCTATAATTTGATTAAGATAATCTAGCAGGAGGTTTAGTATGTTAAAGATTGGTAAAGGGGTCAAAAAAAGGGAAGAAATTGAGTTTTTGGACAAGTTAAAATACTGGAATTTTGACACTGATATTACAGATGAACTTGAAGGTGCATATAAGGATATTTACACAGATTATAAAGGTTATTTTACTAGATTCAGAGGAGATTTTGACAATGTGAAATCCATATCCGGACAATTAGAAGGAGTGGTTGAAGAAATAGTGGATGCATCAAAAAGTGTTAAACTATCCACAGAATACATAGCAAGCGGTGCGCAATCCCAGACGGAAGATGTTGGCCGATGTATGGATGTTGCAGACCATCTGGCTGATAAAATCAATAGTATGGGTGCTAAGTCTAAAGAATTAATTGAAATGGCTTATCATATGAGTGATGAAAATACAGTAGGAAAAGAAGCAATCCAAAATTTATCTATGAATCAGGAAAAGAATCAGCAGGTTATAAAGTTAATAACCGATAATATATATACATTACTTGATAAAACAAAGAAAATTACTGATGTAACTAAGGTTTTATACGGTATAGCATCTCAGACTAACCTGTTAGCGTTAAATGCTTCCATTGAAGCTGCCAGAGCTGGAGAAGCAGGTAAAGGTTTTTCTGTTGTTGCAGAAGAAGTTAGAAAACTATCAGAAGAAAGCAGACAGGCCAGTGAAAATATCAACCATTCAATCACAGATATTACAAAGGAGTTAGATGAACTTAAAAATGTAATCGATACCTCTGGAGCTATATTTACTTCTCAACGAAATGCAGTTGACAGTGTAGTTCAATCTGTAGAACAAGTTAATAAAACAGTGGATGTCTTTATTCAAAGACAGAAAGAATTCAACCAGGATGTTGGACAACTTACTGGCGAAAAAGAAAAGTTAATGGATTCTATTAGTAACATAGCTTCTGTTGTGGAAGAAGCATCTGCAACCACAGAAGAGGTTGCATCCTTAACCATTAGTCAAAATAGCATGGCGGATATACTGGTTAAAATGACAAGAGAACTATATGAAAAAGTGGATTTTATTAATGATTACTCCAGTATGATCAAGACTACAGCAGTTAGCAAAGTAAAGAAAAAGATTGCACTTATTTGGGACTTGGATGATCCGTTCTGGGAACCTGCTTCCAAAGAAGCAATGAAAACAGCAAAAGTACTTAACTTTGAAGCAGAAGTTTTTGCACCCAAAGTTAGAGGAGATAAAGGTACATTAGAAATGGTTGAGATTTTACGAAAAGTGATTGTAAATCATTTTGATGCCATTGTAATTTCGCCCATTGAAGACCCAAGAGTAACAGAGAAGTTAAAGGAAGCCACGAATCAAGGAATTAAAGTTATATTCATTCAATCCACCATTAAGGGGATACCTTATGAAGCCCTGGTGGGAACGAATACAATTCAATGCGGAATAAATGCCGCCAAAGTTGTGAAACAGCTCCTTAATAATAAAGGTGAAGTTATTATTGGTATGTGGAAGGATTATAAATTATCCTCTATTGAAGAAAGAGCGGAAGGTTTCTTAAAGGAAGTTGTTAACGGCTCTAATATTAAAGTACATCAGGTTGAAGTTATGGGTGAACCAAGCCCTGAAGAAGCGGAAAAAGTTATCGATAAAATGTTAAAAACCTATCCTGAAACAAAACTGGTATATGCCACTAATGTTGGATGGGGGCTAGCATATGCCAGGTATGTAGCGAAATATCGTCCAAATATCCAAGTTGTAACCATAGATTTTACCAAAGATGTTGCAGAACATATGAAAAAGGGTAACATTAAAGCGGCTATTGCCCAACGACCATTTGTATGGGGCAGTGTACCTCTTGAGATGTTTGTGGATGTTTTCGCAGGTAAACAGGTAGCAAAATATACAGATACAGGCACCTATGAAGTAAATGCCAACAACCTTCAAATATTTGAACAAAGATTCTAATTTATGTAACAAAATAAAGGGATTTGCAGAGTTGATGAAATGCTGTGCTCCACAAAGTTAGATTTTTAGGCTAACTTTCTGGGGAGTCAGTTCAATCATCTTTTCTGTGGATCCCTTTTCTTTTCTATATTAAGAGGATGATGGGTCAAATACTCCAATCTAAACAAAGTTTTATAACACATAGAAAGAACGAAGGTGCCCATGTAAATGTATGAGAATACCTTTTCTCTGAGGATATGTGTTATATAAGTAAACAGCTATGTCTGAGCCAATTGGGTTATCTGTTTACTAAGAGTTTAACAAATCATCGAAGCATTAGGTTTTCTTATCCGTTGGAATCGAGAATTGAACTTTCTGATTTGTGCAAATTGGTCAAATTCAGTTATATAGTCCATGATTATAGAACCAAATTCTTATAAATTTAGGAAAATTAAGAAATTATTCAGATTTCTGTTCGTCTTTCTAATAGAATGCAAGTGTAAATTGTGGTATATTATTTAAAATAGGTATTAGAAAGGCATGGTGATGTAAATGAAGTTTATTCATATTGCTGATGTTCACATAGGGGCTAAACCTGATGCTGGATTTCCCTGGAGCGAAGAGCGTGGGAAGGAAATTCTTGAGAGTTTTGCCTATATAATTGATAAATGTAATGAGGAAGAGATAGACCTTTTATTCATTGCAGGAGATTTGTTTCATAAACAGCCTTTGATTAGAGAACTTAAGGAAGTTAATTATTATTTTAGTAAATTACATAAAACTCAAGTTGTTATAATAGTAGGTAATCATGACTTTGTTAGCCCCAGGTCCAATTACAAGGGTTTTCTCTGGAATGATAATGTACACATCTTATTGGAAGAAGACCTGGACAGTGTCTACTTTGAGGAGATTAATACAGAAGTATATGGATTTAGTTATCATACAAGAGAAATAACTGAGCCTAGATTTCATAAGATCAGACCTGGCTGTGAGGAAAGAATTAATATACTTTTAGGACATGGAGGCTCCTTAAAGAACATACCATTTGATAAAAAAATATTAGAAACTCTGGGATTTGACTATATTGCCCTAGGACATATCCATAAGCCCCAGATGTTATCAGATAGAATAGCTTATCCTGGTTCTTTAGAACCCATAGATAAGAATGAAGATGGAGAAAGAGGTTATATATTTGGGGAGATTAGTAAAAATGAAACTTCTGAAATTTCCTTGACATTTATACCAAACTCCCGTAGAAAATATATAAAGATATCCTTAGAAGTAAATGGGAACACCACAAATGGCACGATATCTGATCAAATTAAAAAAGAAATAAATAATTGGGGTATGGAGCATATATACGTATTTACACTTACAGGAAATAGGGACAAAGACGTTAAATTTCATACGGAAGATTTCCTTAGGTTGGGAAATATAGTAGAAGTGATAGATGATACCAAACCTGATTATGACTTTAACCATCTGCAGACAGAAAATGAAGATAATATAATAGGGTTGTATATTAAGAAGATTACTGAGCATGAAGGAGATACTCTTATGATAGACAAAGCATTATATTATGGTATGGAAGCTCTGCTTGTTGCAAAAAATTATAACTAAGGAGATTAAACTTGAAATTTCTAGAACTGAAACTAAATCATTTTGGTAAATTTAATAATCAAAGTATCTCCTTAAAGGATGGAATAAATCTAATTTATGGAGGAAATGAAGCAGGTAAATCTACCATACATACATTTATTCGAGGAATGCTATTTGGTATTGAAAAGACCAGAGGACGAGTTTCAAAAGATGATATTTATGGCAAGTATCAGCCTTGGGATACGCCTGGGGCATATAGCGGCAGTATGGATTTAGAGGTAGATGGCAGAATAATACGCATATATAGAAGCTTTGAAAAGAATAATAAGGAAACTACCATTCTTGATTTAGAAACTGGTAGAGAGTTAAAGGGATACACAGAGGATATGTCAGCCTTACTGGAAGGTCTTACTGAAACAGGGTTTAGAAACACAATAAGCATTGAACAGTTGAAGGCAAGAACTGGGGTAGAACTGGCAGATGAAGTGAGAAATTATATAACAAATCTCTCTCTTACTAAGAGTAATGAAGTTGATGTAGCCAAAGCATTGGGATTCCTTGTAGCCAAGCGAAAGGAACTGGAGGCTTCCCTGCCCACTGATAAGATTCAGAGATTAAAAAATGATATTTTAGCGGATTTAGAAAAAGAAGCAAGAATGGATGAATTAACAGAAAAGCTTAAAACACTAAGTATACAAGAAAATACCACAATACAAACAGTTAAGAATACAATGCACTTACAGTATCCAAGTTATTTTGCATCGGATATAGAATATGAGAATTACTTAAACAAATATCCTGTATATGAAGAGAAGTATAATTTATATGAAAGCTATCTTAGTCAAAAAGTAGCTTCAGAAGAAAAATTATATAAGTTATATCAAGATACTAATTATGTGAAACAAGAAGATAGTAAAACGATTGCTGCAAAACTAGAGGAAATAGAACGAAATAAAAGTAAAAAATCTAAATTAGAAACAGAGAAAACCTCCCTGTTACTAAAAAAAGAGGACCATGAAAAGAATAGCAGACGTAAGAAATCTATAAGCTTTGGTGTATTGCTTATTGGTATAGTATTCATACTCTTTTCCTTAAAAGGAAATGTATTATTAGGTCTGATTGGGGGCATATTTTTAGCAGGAGCAGTTATTCTATATTTTTTATATAATCAAAGCAGCAACAAATTACGAGAGTATTTAAATCAAGGGCTAAGTGAAATAGACAGAAAAATGAAAATGATAAATGGTATAAGTTCACAAATTTTATTAAGCTGTAAAGTTTCTGATGAGAGTTCTTTAAAAAGAAGATATGAAGAAGTATTAAAGCTTGAGGTAGCTACATTTCATAAAGAAAAACAGTTGAAAGAACAGGGAGAGATAATACACCAGCTTACAGTACAAATTCAAGAAATAGAAAAGGAAATATACACATACATTCGTCCTCTGGAGCGATTGATACAGGCTATTTATGAGGGAGATAATCTAAATAAACTGTCCAGAGAATTTATGAATCATATTGGAGAGTTTGTCCTACAAGAAATGAAGGGTTTAAGAGAAACAAGAGAACTGCTATTAAAGCAACAAGAAGAGTTCACTATAAAAAAGGAAAAGATTAAGTGGGAACTAAAAGCCTTAGAAGGATATGAAGATGAACTACTTCATAATCAGGATAGGTTAAAGGTATTAGAAGAAAAAGAAATAAGTATTCGTAAGGAGTTAGAGGCTATTTCCCTTGCAATCAATACGATAAAACAATTATCTGCTGATATTCACGACAGCTTTGGAAGAGAATTAAATGAAGTAGTATCAACTCTGGCCAAAGAAGCTACAGCAGGCAGATATTCAGATATTAAGGTAGATGAAAAAATGGATATTAAAATCCTGTCTGGACATCAATATGTAACTATAGATAAACTTAGTGTAGGAACTATGGATCAATTATATTTTGCCATTAGAATTGCGGTAGCAAACCTTATATATGGTGAGAATGTAATGCCACTCTTATTTGATGATAGTTTTGCTCTATATGATGATGAGCGGACCTATTCGGTATTAGATTACTTAAGCAAAAGAAATAGACAGGTCTTAATCTTTACTTGCCATAGGAGAGAGAAAGATATACTGGACTGTAACCATTTAAGTTATAACTATATTGACTTAGGTCATAATGAAATAAGAGAGTTTGAATTGAAACCTATATAATTGGTATTCAGTATTTATAACTATCAAAGAATAAAACATCATGTGTAATCCTTCTATAATTTGACAGGTATAATTACTTCCAATATGTATAGTTCAGAAACAGAGGAATATATGGATAATAGAAATAATCGCCAGTCTGCTGGCACTCGTAATACAAGTAATAGAACAGGAAAAGGAAATACATCAGGAAAAGGAAATACATCAGGAAAAGGTGCCTCAAGTAATAGTGCTGCTAACAGTAAAAAGAAGCGTAAAAAACATAAGAAATTTAGCAAGATTACACGTTGGACTTTTCTTTTGGTAAGTCTTGTATTTTCCATAGCCATTTTACTTGGCTGCTCATATTTTTATCTGAAGTATGGAGAAGGTTTTATTAATGCACAAAAGAATGCTAAGAAATTTGTAAGAGAATCAACCCTTGACACTTTTAGGCAATCTGAAACCAGTCTGGTATATGATAATAATAAAAAGCTCATATCTGTACTAAAAGGAGAGAAGGATGTATATTATCTCGAATACGATGAAATCCCCGCATATGCCTCACAAGCAATGATATCAATAGAAGATAAGAAGTTCTTAAGTCACCCGGGTATTGATATAAAAGCTAACATAAGATCGGTATTAGCACTTATTAAACACAGAGGTAAAATCACACAAGGAGCTAGTACCATAACCCAACAGTTAGCAAGAAATATCTTCTTAACCCATTCTGTAACTTACGAGCGAAAATTAAATGAGATTTTTATTGCATTGGAGCTTGAAAAGAAATACAGCAAAGACCAGATTATGGAGTTCTATTTAAATAATATATACTTCGCCAATGGATACTATGGTATACAAGCAGCTAGTAAAGGCTATTTTAACAAAGATGTTCAAAAATTAAGTTTGTCACAAATAACGTATCTATGTGCCATACCTAATAATCCGACTATCTATGATCCTTTAGACCATCCTGAAAATACCATAAAGAGAAGGGATAGAATACTGACTCAAATGTATGATGATGGTAAGATTGGTAAAGAGGATTATGATAAAGCTGTAAAGGAAAAGATTACAGTTAAACAGCGTAAAGTAACAGCAAATAATTATGTACAGACCTTTGTTTTCTATAGTGCAACCAGAGCACTTATGGCGGAGCAAGGCTTCGAATTCAGAAATACTTTTGATAGTGCAGAGGATAAGAAAAGCTATGATGCGGCTTATACTGAGCTATACAACCAATGCCAGAACTCCTTATATCATAAAGGCTATAGAATCTATACCTCAATTGATATGAGCAAACAAAGCTTATTACAAGATGCAGTAGATAATACCTTAAAAAGTTTCGAAGAAAAAACAGAAGAAGGTGTATATACTTTCCAAGGTGCAGCGGTTTCCATAGATAATGAAACTGGAAGAGTAGTAGCAATTGTTGGCGGAAGACATCAAGATGGGTTAGGATATACATTAAATAGAGCTTATCAAAGTTTCCGACAGCCAGGAAGTTCTATAAAACCTTTAATTGTGTATACACCAAGTTTTGAAAAGGGATATTATCCAGATAGTATAGTTCTGGATGAAAAATTTGAAGGTGGACCTTCCAATGCCAGCAATACTTATGCAGGTGAAATTACAGTAAGAAGAGCAGTGGAACAATCTAAAAACGTTATCGCCTGGAAGATGTTTGAGGAACTGACACCAAAAGTGGGATTATCCTATTTGCTGAATATGAACTTTGCTAAGATTGATAAAAATGATTATTATCCAGCGGCTTCCCTTGGTGGACTAACAAACGGTGCCAGCACGGTAGAAATGACTTCTGGCTTTGCTGCTTTAGCAAATGATGGTGTATATAGAGAACCAACCTGTATTGTTAAAATTAAAGATTCTGAGGGACAGGTAATTGTTGACGATTTGATTGCCAA
The DNA here is from genome assembly GCA_031975295.1 of Anaerocolumna sp. Lineage (GTDB taxonomy): Bacteria > Bacillota > Clostridia > Lachnospirales > Lachnospiraceae > Anaerocolumna. Next base: position 10,136 of record DALYNO010000020.1, read on the forward strand.
GAAACGTATTTATGAAGTAAATGCAGCAAGAATGATGACAGATGTCCTAACAGGCGTTATTAAGAATGGAACTGGTAAAGGACTTGGTCTTAATAATATGGTAAGCGCAGGTAAGACAGGTACTACAAACGATAAAAAAGATGGATGGTTTGTTGGGTATACCCCATTTTATACAACAGGCGTTTGGGTAGGCTATGACATTCCCAAGTCTGTGGCTGGATTAGCAGGTGCAACTTACCCAGGAACCATTTGGAAGACCTATATGAATGAGATTCATAAAGATTTACCTCAGGTTGGATTTGAGTTATATGAAGATACCAGACCAAAGCCTAGTGCAACACCAACCCCTAGTCCAACACCAGAGGTGACAGAGGAGCCAACCCAGATTCCTATTACGGATATTGAAGATCCGGATGATATTTGGAATCCCGGTGGTGACGGAGAGACGAATCCTGAAGATAATATTACACCAACGCCAACCTATGAACCTCCAGTATTGATTACCCCAACTATGGGAGTTGTAACCCCAACACCACCGGATACAGATACGGACAATGAGGGTTATCCAGATGATAATCAAGGTAATAATGAGGATATAGATGCAGATGTATTTAATAATCAAAATCCTGAGGATAATATTCCATAACCAAAATATAATATTTAGTTAGAAGTAAAAAATAAAAGTGCCTCCATTCATTTTATCAAGAAGTTTGATTCCTGAATGGAGGCACTTACTTAATTGCTGGAGGATTCCTGCTGGTTTAAATGTTTTAGACCCCAGGTATTCATTTCATCCAGTATAGGCTTTAGAGATTCTCCCAAAGTAGTCAGTGAATATTCTACTTTTGGAGGTACTTCTGGATAAACCACCCTTACAATAATGCCATCATTTTCCAACTGACGCAGTTGCTGGGTGAGCATTTTTTGACTAATCCCTTTTATTTCTCTATGAAGCTCATTAAACCGTTGTGTTCCATGGTGAAATAGATTTCTTAGAATTAATACTTTCCATTTGTGCCCGATTAAATTAACAGTATGTTCAATGGGACAAGAGTTTTGACAAGCCATTTTATTATCTTGTACAGGGAATTAACATCCACGTACATTTTCCTTTCCATATTACTTTATTTGTGAAAACTGTTTCATTATTTTCATACACACTTACCATATGGTTAGTATCAAACTAAATAGTGCCTTCTTGCATAAAATAAGCGGTCAATTTATGATTATCTTAACTCAGAAAGAGTTTAAAATCAATATAGAAAGAACCATGAAGAAGGAGATAAAATATGAAAAAACTAAATGTAAATGATTTAATGGAATTTACTGCAGAAAGAAGTAATAGAAAGGAAATTTTTAAAGAGAGACTAGTGGATACAGGTTTACTCCTTTATATGCCTGATCAAAAGACTCCTGAACATAAACACAGCGATATTGATGAAATATTTTATGTTGTAGCTGGTTCAGGCAACTTAACCATTAATGGAGAAGAATTTTCTCTTAAGGAACAGGATGTCATCTATTCTCCCGTAGGTGAAAGTCACGGTTTCCATAATACAGGCAATTTAAATCTGGTAGTATTACAAATAAAGCTTGCAGTATGATAAAGGAGGGGAATTATGTTTAAAAGAATTGATCATGTAGCTATATCTGTAAAAGATAGAGAGAAGTCAATCGAATTTTATACTAAAAATTTTGGTTTTCAGAAATATTATGAACATGATGTACCAGGAGTTCCAGAGCTTTTAAAAGTAGTATATTTAAAATTAGGTGATACAGTTCTGGAATTTGAACATTGGAAAAGAGAAAAATCAAATAAAGGATATCATTTTTGTCTGATTAGTGATAATTTTTATGGAGATTATAAAAGGTTAAAGGAAGAAGGAATTCCAATAGAAACCGATGTTCACAATACAAGCCCTAGGACAGAAGAAGAGGTTAATTGGAAAAGAGTTGTTTTTCTTGGTCCTGATAATGAACTGATTGAAATCAGAGGATAATTTGATTAAAAAACACCGATAAGCCAACAGAACCGACCTCCCTATCATTAGATTTTAGGTCTAACTTTAGGGGGTCACCACAACTTAATTGTCTTATCGGTGTTTTATATTTATAAATATGCAAGAAATAATACGAGATCAACACATCTTAATGAGTTATTTTTTAACTTTACTTAGAATGTTTTGAATACGTTCAGTAGGATTTAATAATTTACTTATGGAAGAATCGTGGTTTAATGTATCAATTAATAAAGCAATATATTTACTCATGTCAACATTAATATAATATGGTTTAGATAATAATTCTTCTGTTTGGTAAACTAAGTTGGTTGTAAGTACTCTATAGATTAAGCCTTGTTCATAAGCTTCGTCAAACTTATCAAAACCATTGGTAAATAAACCAAAAGTAGAGGCAACAAATATTCTGCCGGCTTTTCTTCTCTTTAATTCTTTTGCTACATCAATCATACTTTCACCGGAGGAAATCATGTCATCAATAATAAGCATATCTTTTCCTTCGATGTCAGAGCCTAAGAATTCATGAGCAACAATAGGGTTTCTACCATTAACAATTGTTGTATAGTCACGACGTTTGTAGAACATACCAAGATCTACTCCAAGTACGTTGGCAAAATAAATAGCTCGATTCATACCGCCTTCATCAGGGCTGATTACCATCATGTTATCAGCATTGATATTTAAGTCAGGTACGTTATTTACTAAAGCTTTAATGAACTGATAAGTAGGTTGAACAGTTTCAAAACTCTTTAAAGGTATTGCATTTTGTACTCTTGGATCATGTGCGTCAAAGGTAATAATACTTTCAACACCCATGTTTGTTAATTCTTGAAGGGCTAGAGCACAATCTAAGGACTCTCTTGAACTTCTTCTATGTTGTCTGCTTTCATAAAGAAATGGCATGATAACAGTAATTCTTCTAGCTTTACCACCTACGGCTGCAATTATTCTCTTAAGATCCTGATAATGGTCATCTGGAGACATATGGTTTGTATGTCCACACACCGTGTAAGTTAAACTGTAGTTACAAACGTCCAAAAGCAGGTAAAGATCAGAACCTCTTACAGACTCCTTAATGATACCTTTTGCCTCTCCAGAACCAAATCTTGGACAACGCGCATCAATAAGATAAGAATCACGTTGATATCCTGCAAATGCTATGGTAGAAGTGTGTTCGCTTTCTCTTGCTCTACGCCAATCTACAATATAATCATTTACCTTTTGTCCGAGAGATTTACTGCTTTCTAAAGCTATCATACCTAAAGTACCGACTGGAATCGTTTCTAATATTTTTTCTTGCTGCGGCATTCTAATTGACCTCCGATTGAATTTGAAGTGCTTTATATTTTAACACAATTAGCACTTTGTTGAAAAATGTCCATTAACGTTATACCATTTACACATAAGTTAGTCAAGGCTAAATCTCTTAAAATAGCTTTTTTAGTCGAATATCTTCCCCAACAATTTTAAGAAGGGAATAATTACTGGCAATTCTTGAGAAAACTCGTTCGCTATATATGGTATTAATATTATCTAAAGATAAATTGGTGGAAATAATTGTCGATTTATTTCTTAAGAAACGTTCATTGATACAAAGATATAATTGGACATTAACAAATGAATTATTTAACTCTGTACCTAAATCGTCAATAATAAGTAAATCACAATCTAGAATGTAATCAAATTGATTCTGTGATTCAAAGTTTTCCTCATTTTTACCAAATTTATTCTTTTCCAGTATATCAAACAACTGAAATGCTGTTAGATAGATAACTGTGTTTGCTCTATCTAATAATTCCTTTGCAATACAGTTGGCAAGAAACGTCTTACCTACACCTGTATTGCCATATAGCAGTAGATTATTATTATTTTCCTTTCCAAAAGTATCAATAAAATCTCTGCATACCTCTACTACCTTGCGCATATTATCTCTAGGCGATAATCTTGTTGTAGGTTCTATATAGTCGTCAGCATAATACCCGAAAGAAAATGTATTAAAGTTTTCCTTTAAGATTGCACTTTTAATATTGGATTGGGAGTAAACAATATCAACAATAGATTGCTTAAAGCAATGACATTTTTCATTGCCAATATATCCAGTATCTTTACAATCTTCACAATGATATTTAAGATGAAGATAGTCCTTTGGAAATCCGTGTTTTTCCAATAATTCCATTCTTCTTATTGCAGCAGAATCTGTAAGTTTCTTTAACTTAGGAAAAGGTTTGCCATCTCCCATAAGCATAAGTTTAGCACTTTGAACAGCACAGGTCACAACCTCGTCATCAATAACCTTTAATTCTGGTATTAAAGTATAGACCTCCTGGGTGCGTACATCTAGATCATGCTTATTTTGAAGCTGTTTATTGTCATACTCTCTTAAAATCTTGTTATACTGATAATTCTTAAGTGCCACAGATATCAACCTCCTATGAAATGATTGCGTTATACGCCCTCTCCATATGTCCTGCCAAGCTATTATTTATCTATTTGTATCATATGGTAATATTATTTTTTATGTAACAATCTCTGTTCCATAGATGAATACTCTTCATCACTATATGTTCTTTGTGGAAAGGCATTAAATCTGTTAGTTGGTGAAGGCTTTGGCTGAGGCTTTTGTTTCTGATTATTCTGCTTTGCCGCAGAAGCTTTAGAATGCTCTTCATCTAATTTATTAATGGTAGCCATATCCTTAACACCTTTTTTAAACCAGTTTTCTAAAATTTTGTCTGTATATTTAAAATCAGGTTTCTGTGTTAACAAAATTGTTCTGTTACAAGCTTCAACTACAATATCAATAGAAAAGTTATATTTATTTAACCATTTGCTGATAAACTGTTTTTCCACCTGACCTGGTGCACGGTTTAGACCAAAGGCTTTGTTTATCGCTGAATAATTACTGTTATAAAGTGCTGTGGAAGCTTCGGCTTTTTCAACGGTATCTATACCTTCTTCAGCCCAAGATAAGGCAACAGCTTCTATGTAGGATGGATTTTTCTTACCTTTTGAAACACAGTATTCATATAAATACATAATTAATTCAGCTGAAAATCCAAGACTTTCATAAAGATATAAGATTAATTGGATATCCATTGGCTTTATAAGTCGCTCTAAATATATCTCTATAATATTTAAGAGCCATTTCACCTCATCAGTATCTGTCAGCTGTTTGATTTGTGCCTCTGAATAGGTGGGCTTATCAAAACTTAGTACTGTCTTTGACTTTGTTTCTTCTTCTAAGGGCTCAAGGTATTCCTCTGGGTTTGACTCTTCCTCAGCTGCCGCTGTATAGACCTCTTCGTGATAATCCTCTGAGGAGGAATTCAGTGAATATATATCATTTATGGTGATAGAATTTATTTCGTTATCAGTGCCGCGAGTGAGTGAAATTAAATTCACTTTTTCCCAGTAGCAGAGCCCACGCACAATATCTTTTTCTGTATCGTCCAGCCTGTCTGCTATGGAGGAAATGGTTACCGGAATATCCACAGGGCTGCTCATGGTCCTTAACAGATATAAATATACCTTTACAAATGAACCATTGGCTGAAGGCATATAATTATCAATAAATAGGTTGGGGATTAAAGTAATATCCGGGATGTTTGCGGAATTTAATTTAATTGTACTCATTTTCTCTGACCTCTCATTTTCCTTTGTATCGGTCATTATAACACAGGTAAGAGGGGTTGAAAATAGGCTAAATTCTTGAAAAAACCAACAGGTGAAAAATGTGGATAATGTGGATTTTGTGGATAGGTAACTTGGGCATAAGATGTAAAAATATGTAAAAACCTGCAGAATCAAATACTAAACGGCTCTTTTTTTGTCTAAGAACTATCCAATTGATTTTTGTGGAAGAAAATAAAAATCCACAACCCTATCTGCGTGAAAATGTTGATAAGGTTGTGGATAATGTGGATAACTATTGCCCTAAGAGGGATTCTCCAACAGTTACAATATCTCCGGCACCCATAGTTATCAACAGGTCACCGTTAGTACAATTTTCTAATAAAAAGTTTTCGATCTCGTCAAAACTTGGGAAATAGTAAGCTTCAACACCTAATTTGTGTAATTCATCCAGAAGATTCTGGGAGGAAATGTTACCAGGATTAACTTCTCTGGCAGCATATATATCCGCAAGAACAACTTTATCTGCTAGAGACAAAGACTGTGCAAATTCGTGTAAAAATGTTTTCATTCTAGTATAGGTATGAGGCTGGAATACACACCATACGTGATTATGGGGATAATTCTTTGCAGCAGTTAAGGTTGCTGTTACTTCTGTAGGGTGGTGGGCATAATCGTCAATTATGGTAATGCCTCCGATTTCCCCCTTTTTTTGAAAACGTCGTTCTGTTCCAGTAAATTGTAACAATGCAGCTTTAATAACCTCTAATGAAATACCAAGGCTCTTTGCTAAGGCAATTACAGATAAGGAGTTGGATATATTATGGATACCAATTACGTTTAAATCAATTCGACAGGCAAATTCACCATTTTCTAATAAATCATAATGGCCAAGACCTGCATCGTCATAAGTGACATTTACAGCGCTATAATGACTAAGAGCTCCTGGAATTACATTATTTGAAGTACTATAAGAAATAAACTTACATGGAATTTGTTCTGTAAAATAAGTAACATCTTTAATATCAGCGTTGATAATTAATAGGCCATCCTCTGGTAACTTATTTGCAAAAGCAAGAAATGAACTTCTTACAGTTTCTAAATCTTTAAAGTAATCTAAATGCTCTGCCTCTACATTTAATATAATGCTTTTGGTAGGATTAAACTTTAAATAACTGTCTGTGTATTCGCAGGCTTCTGTAATAAAATGTTCTGAGCTACCAATACGAATATTACCACCGATATTATCTAAAATACCTCCAAGCGAAATAGTAGGATCCAGACCAGCTTCCAGCAATACAAGACTGAGCATTGAAGTTGTGGTGGTTTTTCCGTGGGTTCCTGATACAGCTATGGCATTAGAATAACGGCCCATGACCTGCCCTAATAATT
>DALYNO010000020.1:17185-18042 GCA_031975295.1 Anaerocolumna sp.
ATCATTGGTAAGTTTAAGGAAAGAACCTCCATATATTCAGGGTTATCTGCCTTTACTGCAGGCGTATACACTACCAAATCAATATCTGTAGTAATATTACTTCCTCTCTGACCATTAAAAACCTTAATACCCAAAGCTTCTAAATGATTTGTAATTTTGCTCAGTTTAGCATCAGAACCTGAAACTGAAAAACCTATCGTATGTAAAAGTTCAGCTAGGCCGCTCATACTGATACCGCCTATTCCTATGAAATGTACTTTGATCGGATTGTTAAAATCAATTTTAAACATAATCGGACACTTCCTATCCTTTCATTTTTTATATCAATAACTTGTAATTTGTTGACTGATTTTATAAGGTATGAACTGTCTAGGTATTAAGTATACTAAGTAGTACGTATAGTTTATACGGATAGTCATAAATATAGAATTTTATAAAATAAAAATACATGAAATAAGAGTATCTTTATAAAATCATGATTATAGAATATGCATATATTCTATCCCTATCTATTAGTTATTATAATCATTTCATTTGAAAATACAATTAATTTTTTGCATACCTCTATCATATGATACTAATTGGCAGAAGGAAACTTGGGTTACCAAGACCTTTATAAAAATTAATTTATTTATATGCTTTAACTCTATTTGAAAGGATGTGTTAAAAACATAACGAAATATTTGCATGATAGATATCTGCATATTAATTATATCTTATAAAAAGAGCCTGTTATGAGGAGATTGGAGGATTAATGGTCAGTACAAATGAAATGAAATTGTAGACAATTACTAGAATCATTGGTTGAATATTAAGGTATTTAAAAAAAATACATATTAAACTGGTAAATAATGTAA